>NZ_FR883044.1:4036-21058 GCF_000435115.1 Bacteroides sp. CAG:633
AGCGCCTGAACTCCTCCCCCCCCTCTCCCTTTCCCAAACTTTCTTTCCTTTCTTTCTTTGTAATTTACAAATAAGCCGTATCTTTGCATAACCTATCAATCTGATAGTAATTACGTAATTATACCAACAAAAAATAAGGAAATGAATAAAATCATCAGCAAAGAACAATTTTCGGAGAAAGTGTTCAAGTTCGAAGTGGAAGCACCGCTTATTGCCCGCTCCCGCAAGGCAGGACACTTCGTCATTGTACGTGTCGACGCCCGAGGCGAACGAATGCCGCTGACCATAGCCGGTGCCGACGTACAGAAAGGCACCATCACGCTGGTGGTGCAGGAGGTCGGATTGTCATCCACCAAACTTTGCCAACTGAACGAAGGCGACTACATCCTCGACGTAGTAGGACCGCTGGGACAAGCCACGCACATCGAAAACTTCGGTACTGTTGTCTGCGCCGGAGGCGGTGTAGGTGTAGCCCCCATGTTGCCCATCATACAGGCACTGAAGGAGGCAGGTAACCGCGTCATCTCCGTACTGGCCGGACGTAGCAAAGACCTGATTATTCTGGAAGAACAAGTGCGCCGTTCGTCCGATGAGGTTATCATCATGACCGACGACGGCTCGTATGGCAACAAAGGCCTCGTGACCGAAGGCATCGAAAGTGTCATCAAGCGCGAGAAGGTGGACAAATGTTTTGCCATCGGCCCCGCCATCATGATGAAGTTCTGCTGTCTGCTGACTCAAAAATATAATATTCCTACCGACGTTTCGCTGAATACCATCATGGTAGACGGTACGGGCATGTGTGGTGCCTGCCGTATCACCGTGGGTGGAAAGACGAAGTTCGTCTGCGTAGATGGTCCCGAATTCGACGGCCATCAGGTAGACTGGGACGAAATGTTCAAGCGCATGGGCTCGTTCAAGGATGTAGAACGCGAAGAAATGAGCCATTTGGCCGATTCCGTTTGTCATGCTACTGCCCAGGAAGGCGCACAGCCGGATGCATTGGCCTCGCAAGCAAACGCTCCTCAGGCCCAGGCTCCGATGGAAGAACTCCTCGACCGCAAAGCCCCGTGGCGCGAAGCTTTGCGCAAAAGCATGAAGCCGAAGGAACGCACCGCCATTCCCCGCTGTCCGATGAACGAGCTCGACCCCGTTTATCGTGCCACAACCCGCACGGAAGAAGTAAATACCGGCTACACCAAAGAGCAGGCCATGACCGAAGCCAAGCGCTGTCTTGACTGCGCCAACCCGACGTGTATGCAGGGTTGCCCCGTCAGCATCAACATTCCGTCGTTCATCAAGAACGTAGAGCGTGGTGCCTTCCTCGAAGCAGCCCGCGTGCTGAAGCAAACCTCGTCGCTGCCCGCTGTCTGCGGACGTGTATGCCCACAGGAAAAACAATGCGAAAGCCAGTGCATCCACCTGAAGATGAACGAACCGGCCGTAGCCATCGGCAATCTGGAACGCTTCGTGGCCGACTACGAACGCGAAAGCGGTAACATCGTTCTGCCCGAACTGGCTCCGAAGAACGGTATAAAGGTGGCCGTTGTAGGTTCAGGCCCTGCCGGACTGACTTTTGCCGGCGATATGGTGAAGTATGGTTACGACGTAACCGTGTTCGAAGCCTTGCACGAGATTGGCGGTGTGCTGAAATATGGTATCCCCGAGTTCCGTCTGCCCAACAAGATTGTGGACGTTGAAATCAACAATCTCGAAAAGATGGGCGTACACTTCGTGAAGGATTGCATCATCGGTAAGACCGAAAGTGTAGAAGAACTCCAGAAAGAAGGTTACAAAGGCGTATTCATTGCTTCGGGAGCCGGACTGCCCAACTTCATGGGTATACCGGGCGAGAACAGCGTGAACATCATGTCGAGCAACGAATACCTGACACGTGTCAACCTGATGGACGCTTCCAATCCAGAAACCGACACCCCCATCAACCCTGCCAAGCGCGTGATGGTAGTGGGCGGCGGAAACACCGCTATGGACTCGTGCCGTACAGCCAAGCGTCTGGGAGCTGAAAAAGTGTTCATCGTCTACCGCCGTAGCGAGGCCGAAATGCCTGCCCGACTGGAAGAAGTGAAGCATGCCAAGGAGGAAGGCATCGAATTCCTTACGCTGCACAACCCCATCGAATACATTGCCGACGAGAAAGGTGCCGTGAAGCAGGTAGTACTGCAAAAGATGGAACTGGGCGAGCCCGATGCCAGCGGCCGACGCAGCCCCGTAGCCATTCCTGGAGCAACGGTTACACTGGACATCGACATGGCTGTCGTTGCTGTAGGCGTATCGCCCAACCCCATTGTGCCCAAATCGGTAAAGGGTCTGGAGCTGGGTCGCAAGAACACCATCGCCGTCAACGAAAACATGCAGTCGTCCATCCCGACGATCTATGCCGGTGGTGACATCGTACGCGGTGGAGCTACCGTTATTCTGGCCATGGGCGACGGCCGACGCGCAGCTGCTGCCATGCACGCCAACCTGCAAGAGTAATACCTCTGACAGACATTAGCCTTCGGGCATCCGAAGCACATACCAACAGTCCCTTCTGCCTCTCCGCAGCTTCTCCTTCAGCCGAAAGAGAAATACGGAAAGCAGAAGGGACTTTTCTTTTCCTTCGTCCCGAGCAGCCTCTTCTCCCCTCAAATCCATACCCCAGGGCTTTCGAAACAAAACGCCGGGAGTTTCGAAGCAAAACTCCACGAGTTTTGGAGCAAAACCCCAAGGGTTTCAAAGTAAAACCCCACGAGTTTCGAAACAAAAGCCCACAGGTTTCGGACACAAACCCCAGCCATCCACACACAAAAAGCCCCATCGGCAGGAAGGCTACTGCACCTTGCCTGCGACGGGGCTTCAGAATATTGTTTGTCAGCCTCGGCCGAGGACAGACTTATTTTACAATGCTGTTGGTCTGCGGATCGGGGAAAATGACCGTCGGTTTAAACGTCTTGGCCTCTTCAAAGTCCATCAGCGCATACGACATGATAATGACAATGTCATCAGGTTGCACCTTGCGGGCCGCTGCACCGTTCAGGCAAATCTTACCCGAGCCACGTTCGCCCTTGATAATATAGGTTTCGAAACGCTCTCCGTTGTTGTTGTCGGCAATGTAAACCTTCTCACCGGCAATCATGTTGGCGGCATCCATCAGGTCTTCGTCAATCGTAATACTTCCCATGTAGTTCAGGTTAGCTTCCGTAACACGTGCACAGTGTATTTTCGATTTCAGCACTTCAATCATCATACGACTATTCCTTTTTATATATTGATATTGAATTTACTCCTTATACTTGATGTTGTCAATCAAACGAACCTCTCCGCAGAACACGGTGATACAGCCTACCGCATACGACGTATCTTCCCAGTTGGCAATCTTCTGCAACGTGTTTCCGTCTACCAGTTCAAAGTATTCCAGACGCAAACCGGGAGCAGCCTCAATGGCATCTTCCACGAACTTTTGTGTTTCGGCTACCGTATGCAACTTGGCGTAATCGCGGCTGGCAAACAACGTTTGCGAAATCTTCAGTGCCTGCTGACGTTCTTCGGCCGAAAGACGTGCGTTACGGCTACTCAAAGCCAAGCCGTCTTCCTCGCGGACAATGGGACAGCCCACAATCTGCAGCGGGAACTTTAACTGACGCACCATCTCGCGGATGATGGCCAACTGCTGGAAGTCCTTTTCACCAAAATAAGCACGGTCGGGCTTTACAGCCTCGAACAGCTTGCTCACAATCTGGCAAACACCGTTAAAGTGCCCCGGACGATACTTACCCTCCATCACCGTATCCAGCGGGGCATAGCTGAACTGACGTGTATCGGGTTCGGGATACATTTCTTCCACAGAGGGAGCAAAGGCAAAGGCTGCGCCACACTGCTCCAGCAGACGGCAATCGGCATCCAGCGTACGCGGATACTTTGCCAGGTCGTTCTTGTCGTTAAACTGCGTGGGATTAACAAAAACACTCACTACGGCTGCATCGTTCTCGGCAACACAACGCTTCACCAGCGAAGCATGACCGGCATGCAAGGCACCCATTGTAGGTACCAGTCCTACCGTTTTACCCTGGGCTCTCAAGGCCGCCAAAGCAGCCTGCAAGTCCTTGATAGTATGTACTATTTCCATTTCTATTGGTTATAAAAATAACTTTGTTGTTCGCTAAAACGGTGCAAAATAAACCAATATTTAGCACATAAAGAAGAAATATCGTAAAATTATGCAGGTTTCAGCCACTTTTCCTGTTCAGAGGGGTTAATATCGCCACTGATATACAATTAGTTAACAAAACATAAGGAATAATAGGACTGGTTATTTTGTCCGATTGCCCGATTTTTTTGTATCTTTGCCAAATAATCGAGAACATTGTTATTATTATGACAAAGGCGAACAAGGTTTTATTTATAACACAAGAAATCACTCCATACGTTTCAGAGACCGAGATGTCTCTTGTAGGCAGACACTTACCGCAAGCCATCCAGGAAAAAGGCAGAGAAATACGAACTTTCATGCCCAAATGGGGAAATATCAACGAACGCAGAAACCAGCTGCACGAAGTGATACGCCTTTCCGGTATGAATCTGATCATTGATGACACGGACCATCCGCTTATCATCAAGGTAGCATCCATACAGGCTGCACGTATGCAAGTATACTTTATCGATAATGACGATTACTTCCAGAATCGCCTGCAAATCACTGACGAAAACGGAAATGAATACGAGGACAACGATGCTCGTACCATATTCTATGCCCGTGGCGTACTGGAAACCGTCAAAAAACTGCGCTGGTGTCCGGACATCATTCATTGTCACGGATGGATGACCGCTTTGGCTCCTCTTTATATAAAGAAGGCCTACAAGGACGAACCTTCTTTCAGAAATGCCAAAGTAGTATTCTCGTTATACGGCGACGACTTCAAGCAACCTTTCCACCCAGACTATCCCAACAAGCTGTTGCTGAAAGGCATTGCTAAAAAAGATGTGGCACACCTGAAAAGCCCAATAGACTATGCTACGCTCTGCAAGCTGGCTGTCGACTTCTCCGACGGCGTTGTCCAGCAAAGCGAGCACGTCAACGAAGAAGTAATGGAATACGCACGACAGGCCGGAAAACTGGTATTAGACTATCAGTCGCCCGACAATTTTGCCGACGCCTGCAACGACTTCTACGACAAAGTATGGGAAACTGAACAACAATAAAAGCAAATCCAAGACACTAAATTTATGAAAGCCAAGTATATAGGAATCCTGTCATTGGCACTGTTAAGCATCTTCGGATGCGACGACAACACCGGAACACTGGGAATGGGAATGCTACCCGACTCAGACGGTTTGTCAGCCCACACTGCTTCATTTGATGTAACAACTTATTCAGTTGAAGCAGAGCAAGTTTTTTCTAAAACAAGCACCGGATATATCGGCCGATTCACAGACCCCGATTTCGGATATTATGAATCCAGCTTCCTAAGCGAGCTAAATTGTACAGACGACTACACATTCCCCGCCGTGTACAAAGAAAGTGCAGACGGAACAAGCGGAACCGGTATGATGGCTGGTGACACGGTAGTATCGGTAAGTTTGGTTCTATACTATGAAAAATGGTTTGGCAATTCGCTGAATGCTTGCCGCATGAGCGTTTACGAGCTGAATGACGAATGGCTGAACGACCGTAAGACAGCCGACAATTACCGTTATACCGATTTCGACATTACCAAGTATTACGACCCCAACAAATTGCTTGGCAGAAAAGCATACAGTGCTTACGACGCAACGATTCCCGACTCTGTAAGAAATGCAACAGACTCATATGGTAATCCCATTTACTATCCTTACGTAGCCTTCCGCCTCGACAAAGAACAGTATGGCAACAGGATTCTGAAACTGAACCGGGAATACCAGGAAGGCAAAAACGATTATTTCAAGAATGCCGAAAACTTCATCAACAACATCTTTAAAGGTATATATGCCAAAAGCGATTACGGCGATGGCACAATCCTTTATATCGACCGTGTGGACTTACAGATGCAATTCCGTTTCCACTATGTAGACGAAGAGACCGGACTTGCCCTGAAGAAAAAGTCTGATGATGAAAATGGAAAAGCAGGCGAAGACTCTTTATATTATAGTACTGCTACCGTTTTCGCTTCGACCAAAGAGGTTGTTCAGGCAAATAAGTTCACCAATTCAGACAAATTACAGGAACGCTTGCAGGAAACAGACTGGACATACATCAAATCGCCAGCCGGAATCTTTACTGAAGCTGTTTTGCCCTACGACGAAATTTACAAGGAACTTGCCAACGACACACTGAATGCCGTTAAACTGACCTTTACTAATTATCACCAAAAGGATAATTACGAGTTCAGCATGAGTGCGCCCGACAACGTATTGCTGATACGCAAATCCGATTACAAGAAATTCTTCACAGAAAATCAGTTACCGGATAATATTACATCGTACACCGTTGCTCACAACAATATTGCAACCAACCAATACACATTCAGCAATATTGCACGCCTGGTAACATCGTGCATCGGCATCAAAAATACAGCGAAAGCCGAAGCACAAAAAGAAGCTGGAAGCAACTGGAACGAAGCCGAATGGGAAGCCAAGTGGACTGCCGAGAACCCTGATTGGGATAAAGTCTGGTTAATTCCGGTTTCAGCGTCATACGATACCAATAAAACCACTTTAATAGGTATACAGAACGATCTAAAACCCAGCTATGCCAAACTTAAAGGTGGAACGACCGGCGACAAGTTGAAACTGGAAGTAACATACACGACTTTCAAGAAATAAAAGCAAACAAGTTATACAAGAAATAAACGGGTACTTGTCAACTATCTCTTCACAAGTATCCGTTTATTTTTTTATATAATAAAGGCTGCCCTATCGAGCAGCCTTTATTATTGAAATGTACGTTTGTTTATTTGCTTTCCTTTACCTTCTTGGTTGTCTTAGCTGTAGTAGCAGCCTTCTTGGCAGTTGTCTTCTTTTCGGGTGCCAATTTAGCTAATTTAGCCTGTGCCTTTTCCAACTCCTTATTCAGCTTCTCAATCTCATCTCCCTGATTCTTGATAGTAGTCAACAAAGCGTTCAGTTCTTCATTGTCTATATCTACAGGATAAAGAGAATCTACACGTTTGATGAAGTCCCCCAGAATATTCATATAATTGGTAAAAGCATCGTATGGCGACTCATAAATGCCTCGATTCAGCCCCACACCACTGTTTTTAGTTGTCATAAAACGGAAGTTGTTACTTGCCTGCAAGTAATCCCAATCCTGCTTTATACGGCGATCATCGCAAAGATGTACACGCTCTGCCACACTATACAGTTTATTAAAGGCTTCACGTTGCATAGCATTACCCAACCAGCAGCTTGTATCTCTTTCCTCATCTACCCAAGACATCGGATAAGGTACGTCAAGCTGAGATACAGACTTCAGCTTGGTGACGATTTCGGTTGGTGTAGAGAAAGTAATGCCTTTTTCCTTTGCATAAGCCGGCAATGCCTTCAAGAATTCCAATATATTGGAAGACAACGGTTGCGACATACCCAATGCACAAAGCTCCATAAAGATGTTGATTACCTGTTCTTCCTGTGGCAGCGAATCAATCCAACCGATATATTTATCTGCAAACAACGGATATTCATTCCACTCTGAATTGGAGAAGCGCAAACTGATGTCATCGGACAACTTATAGTCGCGCAACAGCAACTTCAAGTTAGGATTCATGTTGCAATGATATACATAATGCGGACTCTTCCAACCCAGAATGTATTTAGCACCTTCGGTCAGCATTCCCTTGAATCCCATGCTGGCTACCATAGCACCGATTTCATCATTATAGATCAAACTTGAATTGCGGAATATCTTAGGTTCCTTACCGAACATTTGTTTCATCTTGGCACTCTGGCGCATAACTTCCTCTTTGAAGCAATCTTCGTTGGCCAACGAAGAAAGGCCATGAGAATAAGGCTCTGCCAGGAACTCACAACAGCCAGTTTCATTCAACTGATGCAACAAGTCGATAACAGCCGGAGCATGAATTTCCAATTGTTCCAATGCTACGCCCGAAATAGAAAGTGCAACCTTGAATGTTCCACCGGAATTCTTGGCCATCTCGATAAGCGCATTCAAAGCCGGGATATACGAACGTTCAGCTACTTCATTAATGCTGGTTTCATTGGCATAATCATCATAATAATAATGATCATTGCCTATATCAAAGAAACGATAACGTTTCAGATGAATAATTTGATGTATTTCAAAATAAAGACAGATTGTTCTCATTTCTAATTATTGTTTTAGTGTTTACCTATAGTTTCTTAACACATCCTCGTAAAGGGCACGGATTCTCAGGCCCACTTTCTCCCAAGTAATTCCATCCACTTCCTTCTTTCCTTCTTCCTGCAAATAATGGAAAAGTGAAGGATAGTTACAAATGGCATAAATAGCGTCAGCCATTGCATGAATATCCCAATAGTCAACCTTGATAACATTATTGAGAATTTCACCGCATCCCGACTGTTTGGATATGATAGAAGGCGTACCACACTGCATCGCTTCCAACGGGGCTATACCAAAAGGCTCGGAAACCGAAGGCATCACAAACACATCGCTATCCTTATACACTTCATACACCTGCTTCCCTTTCATAAAACCCGGGAAATGGAAACGGTCGGCGATACCACGCTCAGCCACTAAATTGATCATCGCATCCAGCATATCGCCCGAACCTGCCATTACAAACCAGATGTTACGGGTACGACGCAAAACCATCGCTGCCGCCTCTACAAAATACTCCGGCCCCTTCTGCATGGTAATACGGCCCAGGAAAGTTACAATCTTCTCTTTTGTATGTTCCGGGCGAGGAATGTCCTGATATTCTTGAGAAAGCGGATACACAGCATTGTGCATGGCAAACACCTTACGCGGATCCTGATGATATTCGTTGATGACGGTACGTCGGGTCAATTCAGATACACACATAATGCAATCTGCATAGTCCATGCCGTTCTTTTCAATGGAATAAACCGTAGGATTCACTTTACCGCGCGAACGGTCGAAATCAGTAGCGTGTACATGAATACACAATGGTTTTCCACTAACCATCTTGGCATGTACACCGGCCGGATAAGTCAACCAATCGTGAGCATGAATAATGTCGAACTGCTCCTTACGAGCTACTACACCAGCTATAATAGAGAAATTATTAATTTCTTCATGCAGATTTCCCGGATAACCTCCGGCAAACTCCATGCAACCCATATCGTTCACATGCATATACGAGAAGTCCGCATAAATATGATCCCGATATGCATAATAGTCCTCAGGTGTCATCTGCCCATACAAACGCGACTTCAACGTGTCATGATCAAAATCACGCCATACAATAGGCACCTGATTCATTCCAACAATTTTCAGAAACTGTTCTTCCTGTCCGGTAGGTTTAGGCATACAGAAAATCGTTTCCATATCCCCTTGCAGACTTAAGCCTTTCGTTATACCATACGAAGCTACAGCAAGACCACCATATATTTTGGGAGGAAATTCCCAACCAAACATTAATACTCTCATCCTTTTTCCTCCTCATATAATTTTAATTTCGACAACAATTTCAATATTCTCAGAATTTCGGCCACATTCATTGCAAACGACACAGCGCCACGTCCTGTAAAAGGAGGATTCCCGTCAAACAGTTCCGGCAAAGTTCCGATGCAATGACAGGTCATTTCGTCTTCCATACCAATCAGGTAACGCTCTACAAATGAGATTCCGCTCATTTTATAGATACGCAAATAAGCCTCCATATAGAAACCCATCAGCCACGGCCACGCAGTTCCCTGATGATAAGCATAATCGCGTTGAATCTGTGGACCTACATAATAAGGATTGTATCCACCGCTCTTCGGACTAAGAGTACGCAAGCCTTTGGGAGTAAGCAATTCTTTTGTCACAATATCCAGAACTTGCTTCTTCTGCGAACGGTCTAACGGAGAGTAGTCGAATGCTACAGTAAAGATCATGTTGGGACGGACACTCCAATCCATCATATAACCATCCACATAATCGAAAAGGTATCCGTATTCGTTACGGAATACACTTACAAATGATTTTCCTGCAGTCTCAGCCTGCATGTCCAGTTCATCAGCAAGAGCAGTATTTCCTCCTTCGCGCGACATATCAGCTACAAAACGAAGTGCATTATACCACAGAGCATTAATTTCAACTACATACCCTGTTCTCGGAACTACAGGACGTCCATTGGCTGTAGAGTTCATCCATGTTACCGCCTTTTCAGTTCCGTTAGTATAAAGCAACCCGTTATCATGCAAAAAGAGGTTATCATGTTTTCTTCCACGGATATAAGCCATTATATCCTCTAACAATTTGCCGTATTTTTCACGGCATTGCTCGCGCGAAGTAGCTTTAGCATATTGTTGCAGCGTCCACACAGCCCACAGCAGAATGTCCGGATGCTCCATCTCATAAATTTTGTAGGTACGTGGTTCGCCATTCATGAATTCATAAATAGCTTTTGTAGCAGTCCGCATCACATCCTCGAATTCATCAAGTTCACCAATCGCTAATGTAAGGCCTGGCAAAGAAATAAACAAATCGCGCGCACGGCATTTGAACCATGGATAACCGGCCAGAACATAATGTTCATCACCTTGCTTATTATGGAACTGATGTGCTGAATTTACCAAACAATGGTAGAAGCTGTCCCGTGGAGTACGGTCTGCAACTTCTGCTTCAAAAGTCTGCTTCAGCTTGCGAGTCGACACTTCGGATATACCAGCAGAGAAAACAATACTTTCTCCCTTTTTGATATCCACTTCAAAATACCCGGGAACATACAAATCTTCATTAAAATCGTAACCGCGTTCCTGCTCTTTGGCATACTCAATTCCACGATACCAGTCTGGCTGAAAATGGAATTCGTTTTTCTTATTCAACTGCATGAATAATTCAGGATATCCTGGATACATGCAAGTCTTTATTCCATTTTCTACAAGCTGATAATCGCGGCTTGCCTGAGCATTCTCATGGGTATATTCGCGCACACTGCGGAATGCCAGGAAGGGTCGAAAACGAAGAGTAGTTGCCGAGTGGGCATCAACCAAGGTGTAACGGATCAGAATCCGGTTCTCATGATGTACAAAAATCTTTTCTTTACGGAAGATAACGCCTCCTACACGGTAAGTAGTTGCCGGGATATGCTCACAATCAAACTCACGAATGTACTTATGGCCATTCGGACTGTAGTGATTGCCTTGATATTTATGCAAACCCAGGTTAAACTCTGCACCATGCTGAATTACCGTTTCATCCAAAGAAGATAGCAGCACATGATTTTCATCGTCTAAGTTGGGGACAGGAATCACCAACAGTCCATGATATTTGCGTGTGTTACAATCTACAATAGTTGTACAATGATAAGCGCCCGATTTATTTGACCGCAAAATCTCCCTTGGCAAAGATTCTTGCAGGTTAATCATCAGGGTCTTGTCAAATCGTAAATAACTCATAGTTGTGCTATTATTTAAAGGTTAATTATTCAGGCCAAACACCGCTACACAACGTGTAGCTGTGCCAAAAGTACAAATTAATGCCTATAAACAAAATAAAAAGTCCGATTTTTTTCGGTTTTTACCCAAATAATCAGTAGTATTGTAGAAAATAAAGACAAATCTGTGAAATATGAAACCTGATATACGTAGAATGGCGTTAGCCACAGCCGTTCCATTGTTCATCCTATTTATTATGTATATATTAAAAATATTGGAGGTTGGCATGGATTGGGAGTTCACAAAGCTAGGCATATATCCAATGCAGCAAAGAGGCGTGTTCGGCGTTTTCGCACATCCACTGGTGCATAGCAGCTTCAAACATTTGTTTGCCAACACCCTGCCTTTTTTCTTTCTTTCATGGTGCCTGTTCTATTTTTACCGGCAAATTGCGCCCTACATTCTATTTCTCATCTGGATCTGTTGTGGCATATTGACTTTTTGCATTGGGAAACCAGGTTGGCACATCGGTTGCAGCGGTATAATCTACGGACTGGCATTTTTTCTTTTCTTCAGTGGACTGCTACGAAAATACGTACCACTCATTGCCATTTCGCTACTGGTGACATTCCTTTATGGCGGACTGGTATGGAATATGTTTCCACAATTTGCCAAAGCATCTACTTCCTGGGAAGGACATCTTAGCGGCGCCATTGCCGGCACGCTTTGTTCCATCATCTTTATGAAACGTGGTCCTCAACGCCCCGACCCATTTGATGATGAGGAAGAAGATTCCGATACTGAAAATGAAGAAGAATCCAGCGAAGAAAATACGGATCCGTCAGACGAAAGTCTTACCCCAAACAGCAGCGTTCATCCAACAGCATCAACATAAATCACTCTTTAAAAGCCTGCGATAAGTTGCAAAAGTAGCCACAACAGACCTAAAACTCTGAATGAATAGCACGCTTAAGAAACAATAAAAAAACAAAAAGAGGTACAATCTTTTTACAACACATACCGATTATATCTAACTTTGCCATGAAAATACGAAGAGGAAAACATTATGGATACAATGTTCGATACTTTATTGCAGCTTCCACTCTTTCAAGGTCTGGCCCAAGAAGATTTCACCTGTATATTGGAAAAAGTCCGACTGCATTTTATTAAGCACAAAACTGGAGAAGTTTTCATCAACGCCGGTACCCCATGTGATCAGTTGGTCTTTGTACTAAACGGCGAAATAACCTCTTCCACCATAGTAGAAGGTTCGTACAGTCTCATTGAAGTCATTCAGGCTCCTTGCCTAATTGAGCCCTACTCAATGTTCGGAATGACCACCAATTATATATCGACCTACACTGCGCGCACTGTTGCACATACGGTTAATATCAGCAAAAGCTTTGTAATGAACAACTTGTTCAAATATGATATTTTCCGACTGAACTACATGAACATCCTCAGCAACCGTTATCAAATTCTGCATAAACGCTTATGGAGTCCTGTAGGAGCCAGTCTTGAAATACGCATCATTGATTTTATACTTAATCATATAGAGCGTCCGTATGGAGAAAAAATCCTTAAAATCAAGATGGAAGAACTGGCACGGATCACAAACGACACTCGAATCAGCGTATCAAAAACATTAAATAGCATGCAGGAAAAAGGACTGGTTGAATTGCACCGAGGAGAGATTTTTATTCCTGATGCAACTTTATTAGCTAACTCGCGTCAATAAAAAGCAAAGCTGAGATAAAAAAAAGAGTTTTTCTTCCCATCCTCATTCCCTTCAAGCTGCATTCACATTTCAATAAAGAAATTATCTGCCAGAAGAACGGGATTAAAAGTGGAAAGAAAAACTCTGGAAAAACGGCTTCCTTATTCCCACTCGATAGTCGAAGGTGGTTTGGAAGAAATATCGTAGGTTACTCGATTTACGCCTTTCACCTTATTTATAATATCATTGGAAACCTTTCCCAAGAACTCATAAGGCAGATGCGCCCAATCGGCAGTCATCGCATCGGTTGAAGTCACGGCACGCAAAGCTACGGCACGTTCATAAGTCCGTTCGTCGCCCATCACACCCACCGATTGAACAGGAAGCAAGATAACGCCTGCCTGCCATACCTGATGATAGAGGCACGTTTCGTTTCCGTCGGCATCTTTCACTTTCCAATCCCACAAGCCACGAATGAAAATATCATCAGCATCCTGCAAGATACGTACTTTCTCACGTGTGATATCGCCCAGAATACGTACTGCCAATCCCGGTCCCGGGAAGGGATGACGTCCTATCAGGTGTTCAGGAATACCCAATTCACGACCAACCCGACGTACTTCATCTTTAAACAGCCACTTCAACGGTTCGCAAAGTTGCAAATTCATTTCCTTAGGCAAACCACCCACATTATGGTGACTCTTGATAACCTTACCTGTAATATTCAGACTTTCGATACGGTCAGGATAAATCGTTCCTTGTGCCAACCAACGGGCATCGGTAATCTTATGAGCTTCGGCATTGAACACTTCCACAAAATCGCGACCTATAATCTTACGCTTCTGCTCCGGATCAGTTACTCCTTCCAAATCTTTGAAGAACTTGTCACTGGCATCCACACCAATCACATTCAGGCCAAGGCATTCGTAATCGTGCATCACATTCTGGAACTCATTCTTACGAAGCAAACCATGATCCACAAAAATACAAGTCAGGTTCTTGCCAATGGCACGGTTCAGCAATACCGCCGCTACCGAAGAATCAACTCCGCCGCTTAAGCCCAAGATAACACGATCATTGCCCAGCTGTTCCTTCAACTCGGCTACAGTTGTATCTACAAACGAAGCAGGGCTCCACGTCTGATGGCAACCGCAAGCTTCGACTACGAAATTTCTCAGCATCTGCGTTCCGTCTTCGCTATGGAACACTTCGGGATGGAACTGTACTCCCCACATTTGTTCGCCCTCGGCCTGGTAAGCAGCAATGCGCACCTTGTCTGTCGAAGCAATAACTTTAAAATTGTCAGGAATAGCTGTGATGGTATCGCCATGACTCATCCACACTTGTGAATTATCGCGCACGCCGTGGAAAAGCAGGTTATCTTTTTCGAACGTCTGCAAATGAGCACGTCCATACTCACGGCTACCAGCCGGTTCTACCTTTCCGCCATTCGTATAAGAAATGAACTGTGCACCGTAACAAATACCCAAAATAGGATACTTACCACGAATACCAGTCAGATCCACCTTAAAGGCGTTTTCGTCGTACACAGAAAAGGGACTTCCCGACAGGATTACTCCCTTTACGTTTTCATCGTCGTGCGGAAACTTGTTATAAGGCACAATTTCGCAATAGACGTTCAGTTCGCGTAAGCGGCGGCCGATGAGCTGCGTAGTCTGCGAACCGAAATCAAGAATGATAATCTTCTCTTGCATATAATGTCAATAATGGTTTTATAAATAATTGGCAAATTTAGCAAAAAGCCATCGAATACGTTCTATTTTAGAAGCAAAAATGATAAAAAGGAATCAGACATTCATCGAAAACAGCCTTTCAAGCAAAGCACTATCAGCTGTAAAAGCAGGCTCTTACCGGTTTTTATCGGTTTGCCTGGCTCTGTTCTTTCAATAAGTCGCGGATTTCAGTCAGCAGTATCTCTTCTTTCGAAGGAACAGGAGGTGCCGGTGGAACAGCATCGGCCGCGGCCTTCCGTTTAGCAGTAATACGTGTAATCAACTTAATAAAAAGGAATATGGAGAAAGCGATAATCAAGAAATCAAAGGTCATCTGCAGGAAGTTTCCATAATTCAAAGTCACCGCAGCAATCTCTTTCCCGTCCACCACACAAGCAGGTTTCATAACCCACTTCAAATCGGTAAAGTTTACACCTCCCACCAACAGACCGAAAACTGGCATAATGATATCTGCCACCAACGAAGAGACAATTTTGCCAAATGCCCCACCGATAATCACACCGACAGCCATATCTACCACATTTCCCTTCATGGCAAATGCTTTAAAATCTTGCAAAAATTTACTTTTTCTCATCTTTTGAATTATTTAATAATGATTTTAAGCACGAATATAAAAACATTTTCTTACTTTTGCACCGCAATTCGGAAAGAATTGTCTGGATAAACTCGAAAGTTTATTTTTAAACATTATAAAACCCTTAAAAGTTTAAACAAAATGATTAAAGTAGGTATTAATGGATTCGGACGTATCGGACGTTTCGTATTCCGCGCAGCTCAAAAAAGAAACGATATCCAAATCGTTGGTATTAACGACCTTTGCCCGGTAGATTACTTGGCTTACATGCTGAAGTATGATACAATGCACGGTCAATTTGACGGTACAATCGAAGCTGATGTTGAAAACAGCAAGCTGATTGTAAACGGCAAAGAAATCCGCGTTACAGCTGAAAAGAACCCTGCTGACTTGAAATGGGATGCTGTAGGTGCTGAATACGTAGTAGAATCTACAGGTCTGTTCCTGACTAAAGAAAAAGCTCAAGCTCACATCGAAGCTGGTGCAAAATATGTAGTTATGTCTGCTCCTTCTAAGGATGACACTCCGATGTTCGTATGCGGTGTTAACGAAAAGACTTACGTTAAAGGTACTCAATTCGTATCTAACGCTTCTTGTACTACTAACTGTTTGGCTCCTATCGCTAAGGTTTTGAACGACAAATGGGGTATCACTGATGGTTTGATGACTACAGTTCACTCTACAACTGCTACTCAGAAGACTGTTGACGGTCCTTCTATGAAGGATTGGAGAGGTGGTCGTGCTGCTTCTGGCAACATCATCCCGTCTTCTACTGGTGCTGCTAAGGCTGTAGGTAAAGTTATCCCGACTCTGAACGGCAAACTGACTGGTATGTCAATGCGTGTTCCGACTTTGGATGTATCTGTAGTTGACTTGACTGTAAACTTGGCTAAGCCTGCTACTTACGCTGAAATCTGCGCTGCTATGAAGGAAGCTTCTGAAGGCGAACTGAAGGGTATCCTGGGTTACACTGAAGATGCAGTTGTTTCTTCTGACTTCTTGGGTGACACTCACACTTCTATCTTCGATGCTAAGGCTGGTATCGCTTTGACTGATACTTTCGTTAAGGTTGTATCTTGGTACGACAACGAAATCGGTTACTCTAACAAAGTTCTTGATCTGATCGCTCACATGGCATCTGTAAACTGCTAATTGACAGTAAAAAACATCAATATCTAGGCGACTTCTTCGGAAGTCGCCTATTTTTTTGCCCCAAACCCTTCTTCTTTGCCCGACATTCTCCTGTAATTACTGAAAAAAGAAGGCGTAAAACGGAACAACTAGAGCTTTATAGTGCAACAGTTACTGCACTCACAGTGCAATAGTAAGTGCACTCACAGTGCAGTAGTTAGTGCACTCGCAGTGCAGTAGGCAGTGCACTCATGCGGCATAAGTTATTCGGGAAAAAAATCGTATCTCCTTTATTGCCCAGAGCTGTTTCAGAGCACCATACATTCCAA
>NZ_FR883045.1:0-13939 GCF_000435115.1 Bacteroides sp. CAG:633
CGGGGGAGGGGATGTGCACGGGGGCGTTGGTTGTACGAATCTGGAGAAAAAGTAGTTTAGAACGTATTTTTATTTATGATATAATTTGGTTTATAAAATAAACCTTTTATCTTTGCAATGGAGTTCGAACGACAACTGTGACTAATAGAATGAGGGGGAACCCTGTACATGTAAAACAAATGAAGGAGGACAAATGATGGAAGACCGAAAACTGAACGAAAGGGAGAGTCTGGAGCTGATAGCGCAGATGATCCGCAATACGCGCCGCAATCTGGATGCGGGCGGTGGAAATATGTTCCTGTTGTGGGGATATACCGGTGTGGTGGTTACGCTGGGTGTGTGGGCTGCCTTGTATTTCACGAACTGTACTGCCTGCCTGTGGGGCTTTTGGACGCTGCCGGTGGTGGGATGGTTGCTGTCGTGGTGGTTTGGCCGCCGGTGGCGGAAGCAGCAGGGAGCGAAGGACTATACCGACCGTGTAGTGAGTCAGGTGTGGCAGATGATTGGCATTGCCTGTTGTGGTGTGGCTGTGTTTGCTACGTTGTATCAGGCTTACGGACTGATTCTGCCGTTGTGTGCCATGCTGGTTTCGCTGGGCAGTCTGCTTACGGGCATTATCATCCGTTATACCCTGTTTTCGGGATTGCCTTCGCTGGGCTTTGCCTGGAGTCTGGTGCTGGTGTTTCAGGTGGTTTCCAGTGGTGTATCTTCTGCAACGCTGCTTGTGTTTGCCGTCATTGTGCTGCTGTCGCTGGTTATCCCGGGGCATGTGTTGAATCGTCGGGCTCGCAGGGAGGTTATACCTAACGCATAAGAAAGGAACCGTTATGTTTAAAGAACTGAATCCTTTGCTGCATAGCGAGCTTCGGCTGGCCGTCATGTCGCTGCTGCTCAGTGTCGAGGAGGCTGACTTTGTCTACATCCGTCAGCAGACGGGAGCCACGGCAGGCAATCTGAGCGTGCAGATAGACAAACTGAACAAGGCTGGCTATGTGGAGGTAACAAAGACTTTCAAGGGCAAGATGCCTTGTACGGTCTGTAAGATTACCCCCTGTGGCGTCGATGCTTTCGAGGAGTATGTGGAGGCGCTGAAGACTTATATTAAAATGTAGAATGTACGCTACGGAGGATGCTGCGTATTGCAGGGCCATTGTCCGGAAGGACAAGGAAGACGCTATGAAACGCTGTCTCCTCGGTGGTGAATAAAAAAGAAACAAGATGAGAATACTGGTTACTTACGCCGTTCAAGGCGAATTTACGGAGTTGAAGTTTCCCGGCATCGTCGGGGGTGAGGAAGTGCAGGTGGGCTATTTGCGCACGGGCATCGGTAAGGTGAAGTCGGCTTTTTATCTGGCCGAAGCCATCGCGCACGGGCAGCCCGATCTGGTGGTAAATGTGGGTACGGCAGGCAGCGTCAGCCGTCAGGTAGGCGATGTGCTGGTGTGCCGCCACTTTGTCGACCGCGACATGCAGAAACTTTCCGATTTGGGCATGGAGTGGCAGATTGACTCTGCCGAACTGCTGACGCAGAAAGGCTATTGCTTGCACTGGCCCGACAACGGTACGTGCAATACCGGCGACAGCTTCCTGACCGAGCTGACTGACGTGAAAGGCGATGTAGTAGACATGGAAGCCTTTGCCCAGGCATGGGTGTGTCGTGCCAAGGGAGTGCCTTTCATAGCCGTGAAGTATGTGACGGACGTCATCGGACAAAACTCGGTGAAGCATTGGGAAGACAAGCTGGCCGAAGCACGCCAAGGTTTGAGCGACTTCTTCGAAGGGCTGGTAACTACCGTGTGAGTTGTCAGGTCCGGGCTTAATAGAGGACGTAGAAATCGGCCCAGACAGGCAGGTGGTCGCTGTAGCCCCCTTGGTACTTCATGCCGTAATAGGTGCGGAAGGGCTGCTTGCCGCCGTATTTCTTGTCCGGAACCAGCAGAAAGTCGGGTGCAAAGACGTCTCCCCCGCGGGTGTGGCAGGGTGCGTCGGGGAGTAGTAGCGTGCCCGATACGATGATGTGGTCGAGCAGTCCCCATTCACCCCGATACTTGTAACTGCCGAAGTGCTTGCGGCGGGCTGCCTGGTGCGCCAGCAGATGATAGAGCCCGTAAGGATCGGGCTGTGCGGCGACGACGGACGAATCTGCATTTTCGTCGGTGTTTTCTGGCAGTAACTGTGCTCCGAGCACCTGGCGTATGGACTTATTGTGTGGATAGTCGTTGAAGTCGCCCATAATCAGTATTTGCGGCCGTTGGCGGACGTGCAGCAGGCTGTCTGCTGCCTGCCTTACTAATCGGGCGGCTCGTAGGCGATAAGGCTCCGTCTCCCTTGCGCCCTCCGAGCGGGAGGGGAAGTGACAGACGAATACATCGAGCGTATCCAGATTGAGCAACAGGCCGCTGACATGGAGGATGTCGCGGGTAGGGCGGCTGTCTTTGCCGGGCGGCGGGACGGAGATGCTTCGATGAGCAATGGGCTTGAACAAGTGCCGCTGATAGAGCAAAGCCACATCAATGCCCCGAAGGTCGGGCGAATGAGTCATCAGATAGCGGTAGCCGGCTTCGCGAAGGGCAGAGTAGCGGGTCAGGTCGCGAATGACCGTATCGTTCTCCACTTCGCACAAGGCTACCAGAGCAGGCGCTTCCCATTGGCCTACGGCGGTGATGACGCGGGCGATGTCGTTCAGTTTCTTCCGGTATTTCGTGTAGTTCCAGTGGCGGATGGCATCGGGCAGAAATTCCCGGTCTTCTTTCAGGGTGTCGTGTCGGCAGTCGAAGAGGTTCTCGACGTTGTACGACATGACGCGGAACCGGGCAGTGTCCCGGCGTATCTGGCCGGATGCCGTCAGGGCAAGTAGCAGCATGCAAGCGCAAATTCCCCATCTTTTCAGCGGAGGAAAAACAGAAAGGACTGACCTTGAAGGCTCAAGGCACGTCCGCCGCGTGGCTGTGTCTTCCGGTGCAGGAAGAATGCAGAAACAACGGTTCGGCGCGGGCAGTGTCTGGTCCGTCATGGTCAGTCCTTGTTTATGTATCAGCAGATCACTTCTTGACAGGTGCGTTCTTGAGGATGTCCAGCAGGTGATCCCAGAACTTCTGTACGGTAGGAATCAGCATCCGTTCGTCGGGCGAGTGTACTCCCTGCAAGGTAGGACCGAATGAAATCATGTCCAGTGTCGGGTACTTGTCAAGGAACAGACCGCATTCCAGTCCGGCATGGATAGCCTTTACCTTAGCATCTACACCGAACAGACGTTTGTACGAAGCGGTTGCAATCTCCAGAATCTCGGAGTGCGGGTTGGGTTTCCAGCCCGGATAGCCTTCGCCCGAAGAAACTTCGGCACCGGCCATTTCGAATACGGTGCGTACCATTGTGTTCATATCGCGTTTGGACGAAGCGGTAGAACTGCGCTGGCTGGTTTCGATACGGATGATGTTTCCGGGTTTCATCTTCACCGAAGCCATATTGGTAGATGTCTCTACCAGTCCCGGAATGTCCTGGCTCATGGCGTATACACCGTGAGGCACTGCATAGATGGCTTGGAGCAGGCGCTTGGTGGTGTCTTTGTCGATGGCTTTTGCGCGCGGTGCTTCCGACTCCATCAGCAGTTGCAGGTCGGGGTCTGTTACGTTGTATTCGGCTTGTACTTCCGCAGCAAAAATGTTCAAGTCGGCACGTACGGCATGCTTGTCGGCCTCGGGCAAGGCGATAACGGCATGTGCTTCGCGTGCGATGGCATTGCGCAGGTTTCCGCCGTCAATCTCGCACAGATACATGTCGTACTTCTTCAGTGTCTGGCTCAGGAAACGGTTCAGAATTTTGTTGGCATTGCCGCGTCCCAGGTGGATGTCGCCGCCCGAGTGTCCGCCTTTCAGTCCTTTCACCTGTACCTTGCAGCAGAAGTAACCGGCAGGTACGTCCACTTCCTGATAGGCGAATTGCGCTACGGTGTCGATGCCTCCGGCACAGCCGATGAACAGTTCGCCTTCGTCTTCCGAGTCGAGATTTAGCAGGATGTCACCGTTCATGAAGCCTTCTTTCAAGGCAAAAGCACCGGTCAGTCCGGTTTCTTCGTCGATGGTGAACAGACATTCCAGCGGGCCGTGTGCTATGGTGTCGTCGGCCAGAATAGCCAGTTCGGTTGCTACGCCAATACCGTTGTCGGCTCCCAGTGTGGTACCTTTGGCTTTCAGCCACTCTCCGTCGATTTCGGTTTCGATGGGGTCGTTCAGGAAGTCGTGCTGCACGTCGTTGTTTTTCTCGCACACCATGTCGACGTGCGATTGCAGTACGATGGTCTTACGGTTTTCCATTCCCGGCGTGGCAGCTTTCTTTATCAGTACGTTGCCAACTTCGTCGGTCAGTGTCTCCAGATTATGCTTTTTTCCGAATGCTTGCAGATAGGCTATAATCTTTTCTTCTTTCTTCGAGGGGCGTGGCACTTTACATATTTCTGCGAAATAATGGAACACGCCCTGCGGTTTTAAATCTTCATTTTTCATTCGATTATCTTCATTAGTTTAACCTCTCATTGCTAAATATGGTTAAAATGGTTGACTATTCTCTTCCCCTCTCTCTTTTTTTAATGTAAAAAGGGTACGTTAGTCCGTCCAAAGCCCTATATTTGCACCCACAAAAATAGTGAATATGCTCCATACCATATTAATAACATTGTTAATAGTTGCTATTTGCGTCGTATTGCTGGGCGTAAAAGTGTTTTTTGTGAAAGGCGGGCGTTTCCCGAATTCACATGTCAGCGGAAGCAAGGCAATGCGTGATAGGGGTATCGGATGCGTACAGTCGCAGGACAGGGAAGCGCAACGCAAGCGTCGCTTTTCCATCGACGAACTGGAACAGAAACTGAATGAGAGTCTGAACTAATTAATTCTAAAAACAATATTTATCAAGTTATGAAGAGATTGAACTATCTGATGAACGGTTTGGTAGCTCTTGCACTGATCGTTTTGTTTTCTCAATGTACCGGCAAAACAGAAACTCAAACAGCAGGTGCTCCTGCACAGGCTGCAGCCGGATTGTCGGGCATGAAGATTGCTTATGTGGAAATTGATACCCTTTTGGCTAAATACAACTTCTGCATCGATTTGAACGAAGCCATGGTGAAGAAGAGCGAGAATGTTCGTCTGACGCTGAACCAGAAAGCCAAGGAACTGGATAAGCAGAAACAGGAATTCCAGACTAAATATCAGAATAACGCCTATCTCTCACAGGAAAGAGCACAGCAGGAATACAACCGCATTGCCAAGTTGGAACAGGACCTGCAGGCTTTGAGCAATAAACTTCAGTCAGAGTTGATGAGCGAAAACGACAAGAACAGCCTTCAACTGCGCGATTCTATCAATGCATTCCTGAAGGAATACAACAAGACAAAAGGTTATAGTCTGATTATCAGCAATACCGGTTTCGATAACCTGCTTTATGCTGATAGCGTTTACAACATCACGAAGGAAATTCTGGATGGCTTGAATGCCAGATATTCTTCTCCGAAGAAATAATATTTAGCAGATAAGTTTTCCTCTCCCGTCAAAAGGAAAGGGAAAACAAAAGGATATAAAAAGCAAAGATTGCAAGTTCTGTACCGTCAGGACTTGCAATCTTTTTTTGTGCTCCTATACATTATTATATATATGTATGTACAGTCGTCAAAGGCTTTTCTTCGCATAGGGTGGGGCTAGAAAATGCCTTCCGGCTACTGACTAATATCTATGATTGGGCTGGTTAATCTTTCTCTTCTTCCTCCTCGTGTTTGATGACCAGCAATTTGTCTACACGTCCACGGTCCATGTCTACTACTTCGAAGTCCAGATTCTGATAACTGAACAAGTCACCTGCCTTGGGTACCCGTCCGATAAGGAACATGGCCAGTCCGCTCAGTGTGGTAAAGTCTTCTTCGCGCAGGTCATCGTAGTTCATGATGCCCATAGCCTCCATAAAGTCGTCCAGGTTCATCGAGGCCTCTACCAACATGGAGCCATCCTGACGCACGGTGATGTCTTCTTCTTCCGTTTCGTTCTCTTCGAGGATGTCACCGAAAATACTTTCTGTCAGGTCGTGCAGGGTGATGATGCCTTCTGTATTTCCATATTCGTCTACTACAACGCCAAACTTGTTCTTGTTCTTTTTGAACAGTTCGAGCACCTTCTTCGCATACAGGCTTTCGGGAATGAACAGAGGTGGACGTGCAATGCTGCGCAAGTCGAACGGCTGATTGCTGTTGCCCTGCATCAGGATGATGTCTTTCACTGATACCACTCCGATTACTTCATCCTTGCTTTTATCTACCAGCAGGTATTTACTGAAATGCTGTTCGCGGATGATGCGCAATACTTCTTCCTGTGTGTCCGAAGGGTGCAGCACAATGACGTCGCGCCGATGAGTCATCAGGTCATTAGCCCGTTTGTCCGAGAAGCGGAATACGTCTTTCAGCATTTCGGTTTCGTCTTTGTCGATGACACCCTGTTCCGAACTCTGGTGCAGAATCATTTTCAGTTCGTCCTGTGTCATCTGGCGTTCCTCGTTGTTTTCCATACCGATCATTTTATTCACCAGCTTGGTTGATGCGCTCAGCAGGCAGACGAAGGGATACGATATCTTGGTCAAAGCTATCATAAAAGGACTGAGCAAAGTTGCCCATTTCTCAGGATTGTTCAGAGCCACGGTTTTGGGAACCAGTTCGCCGATGATAAGCGACAGATAGGTAATGACGGCCACAATCATGACCATGGCAAGCGTGTTGGCATAGGCTGCAAGGCCGGGAATAACGCTAAACAGCGGTCGTACATCGTCGGCAAGTGTGGCGCCACCGTATGCACCCGAAACAATTCCGATGAGTGTGATGCCTATTTGGATGGTCGAAAGAAATCTTTCCGGTTCTTCCAGTTGTTTCAGTACGCCTTTGGCTCTTTTGTTTCCTTTGCCTACCAGCGTTTCCAGACGGGCTTTACTGGAGGAAACCAAAGCTATTTCGTACATGGCAAATACGCCGTTAAGAACCAATAAGATAAGAATGATGACAAATTCCATATAATGTTTTGAGTGTTTATGCTGCAAACTTACTAATTTTGGCGCATAAAAATAATGAAATAGATGTAAAACGATGAAAAATGTAAGAAAAAGAACTAGTTTGTCCGCTGTTTTGCTACTGTTGCTGTCTGTTTCGGTGCAGGGTGCACGTGTCGATACAACGTGGGTGGACAGTCCTTCGATGAAGAAGAAGGTAGAGGTGATTTATGTAGTACCCGACAAAGCTTTGGGAGAGAATCCGCAGGCATGTCCGGTGGTTTATCTGCTGCACGGTTATGGCGGGAATGCCGGAACCTGGATTGGCATCAAGCCGGAGTTGGGGAAGATTGCTGATGAGAAGGGATTGATTTTTGCTTGTCCCGACGGTGAGAACAGTTGGTATTGGGATAGTCCGAAGCATGAAGATGTACGTTACGAGGCTTTTATCTCTTCGGAACTGATAAAGTACACGGATGCCCATTATGCTACGCGTGCCGACCGGAAAGGTCGTGCCATTACTGGCCTGAGCATGGGCGGACATGGAGCCATGTGGAATGCTTTACGCCATAAAGACGTGTTTGGTGCAGCTGGCAGTACGAGTGGAGGAGTGGATATCCGTCCTTTCCCCAAGAACTGGGAAATGGCAGTACAGCTTGGCGACAATGAATCGAACAAAGCGTTGTGGGATGCACATACCGTTGTCAACCAGCTCGACAGCATAGCCAACGGTGATTTGGCACTGATCATTGATTGCGGTGAGAAAGATTTCTTCCTTGAAGTGAATAAAGACTTGCACAAGCGTTTGTTGGAACGTGGTATCGATCACGACTTCATTACCCGTCCTGGTGTTCACGACGGACGGTATTGGAACAATTCAATCGATTATCAGATACTTTTCTTCGAGAAATATTTCAAGCGCTAAGCTCTTCTCCCGTACCTTTCTGCCTGGTTATCGGACGATGATACCTCGTGGGAAGGTACGTTTCATTTTTACTTCTTTTACGTTGGCGGCATTTGTTGCGCGGGTTGTTTCTGAACCGTCCAGGCTGATGCTGCCGTCAATGATTCCTAAAGCGGCGCTTAACAGTGCTTCTTTCGGGTCGCCCAAAGGCAATACGGTAGCAGGGTCGCTTAGTGGGCTGACCGAATAGCTGGGAGTGAATCCGTTGGTATAATTGGCTGTACCTCGTGCATTGAATATCTCGCAGACAGCCAGTCGCAGTGCCCACATGAATTGCGTGTTCTCAAAGCGCTCGGTACCGATGTATTCGCCCTTCGTCGTCTCGCCTACTACAATAACTTTCATGTAGGGAGTCAGGCAGTTGATCAACATTTCAGCCGCTCCGGCCGTGGTACCGCTTGTCAGTATGTATACGGTAGACAGATTTAGATTGGAACCTCCTACCAGCAGCTGTGCGTCGAATATCAGGTCATGGTTCTTTCCGCTTTTCTTTTGGTTGTATTGCAATGTGGCCAGCGTACCGCCCAGTTTGTCGGATGGGGCAAGGATACAGGCCAGTCTTTGTACGCTTTCCATATCGCCTCCGGCATTGTATCGCAGGTCCAGCACGAAATCTTTTACATTGTTCGTTGCGCAAGTCTTCGAGAACTCCAGCAGTTGTGTATCGCTTTCGGTGTCGAAGCTGTTGTAGGCCAGATAGCCGATGTTACTATTGTTGTGCTGTACGATGGTGCTGGCCGGTATGACGGCATCTGTTACCGGTCGTGTGGCCGGCAATACGCTTTCTCGGTCTTTCACAACTTCGGCAGTTTCGGTTTCCGTTCCGTCTTCTCCAGTCTCGGTGTGTACGGTATATTTCCCGATGACGATGTCTTTGCTCTCGCCTTCGGTCAGTATGGTTTCATTTTTCTTGGTGATATAGTCGTTGTTCACCATCATTATCCATTCGCCGCGTTTCAGGCCAGCTTCGGCTGCCGGCGATTCGGGAACAACGTAGGTCACCATGGCGTAGTAGGCCGTGTCGTTGTCCGGCACCTGGCTCAGCGAATAGTCAAAGCCGTAACTGGGAGTGGAGGTAGTCAGTAGGGTGTCTACCGAAGAGATTCCGTTATCCTTCTCCGACTTTGCTGCGTCGAGGAAGGATTGCGGTTCAAGGAAATAGTTCAGGTCGTCGAACGAAGGAATTTCTTCATACCACAGGTAGTCTTCCCGCATGACGCTGTCTATCCACAGGTCACGTCCCGTCCACGGATAGTACTCCGGCCAGCGGTCTACGCCGCACGAGAAGAGGCTTGTCAGTGCAAGAAGTCCTCCTAACAAATAAAACAGTGTATTCCTTGTTCTTATCTGCATTTCCTTGTTCTTTTTATTTTCTGCCTGCAAATGTAGCGAATAGTTCGTTTATCTGCTTACAAACGTGATATAATAATTGATAACGTCCGATGTTTATGCATTGTCGTCTTCCTTCTTTTTATAAATTCTGTAACCGATGGCTGCTATGCATATACTCATAAGCGGACTGATGATATTGAAGAAACAGTATGGCAGGTAGACCAGTGTTGGCACACTCAGAATGGTGGCCTGCGTCATGCCGCACGTGTTCCAAGGTATCAGTGGCGAAGTGACGGTGACGGCATCTTCGGTTGTGCGGCTCAGCAGGCGACTTTCGTATCCCCGCTTCTTGTAAATGTTGCCAAACATGTTGCCTGTCAGGATGATGCTGATGTACTGGTCGGCCGTAGCCAGATTCAAGAAGAGTCCGGAAGCAACGGTCGATGTCACCATACTGAAGGTATTCTTCATGAAGCGTACAAAGACCGACGTGATACTGCCCAGCATGCCGCTGGCCGTCATGGCACCGCCGAAACACATGGCGCAAAGGATGAGCCATACGGTGTTCATCATGCCTCCCATACCACGTGTGGCTACCAGTTCGGTCAGCATGGCGTTATCGGTTTGCAGACTGGTACTGCCGTAAAAGGTCATCATGCAACCTTTGAACAGACTGCCGTTGCCGGCAATCTCTCTCAGCAGATCGGGCTGGAAGATAAGGGCAAACAGGCCTGCCAGTAGGGTTGATGCAAACAGGGTAATGATGGAAGGTACCTTGCGGGCAATCAGGATGCCTGTCACTATCGGTACGATCAACAGCCAGGGGGTGATGTTGAACTTGCTGTCCAGTGCTGCTGAAATCTCACTGATCTGTTCCGTTCCGCCCGTATCGTGAGTCAGTCCCATGACGGTGAACAGTATCAGGCTGATGACCAGCGAAGGAATGGTAGTAATCATCATGTATTTGATGTGTCGGAACAGTGGTGTTTCGGTGACCGACGCCGCCAGAATGGTTGTTTCGGACAAAGGCGAAACTTTGTCGCCGAAGTAAGCGCCCGAGATAATGGCACCTGCTATCCAGCCTTCGTTGAATCCCTGTGCTTTGCCGATACCCAGCAGGGCTATGCCGATGGTGGCAATGGTAGTCCACGAGCTGCCTGTCATGACGGAGATGATGACACAAATCAGGCAAGTGGAGGCTAGAAAGAAGTCGGGATGCAGAATCTGCATGCCGTAATATATCAGGGCAGGCACTACGCCGCTAATCATCCAGGCACCACTTAGTGCACCTATTATCAGCAGGATGATGATGGCGGTAGCTACACCGCTGATGTTGTTGGTGATTGCTATTTCGTAGTCTCTCCATGGGATGCGGTAGAAAGCCACTCCGATGAATGCGCAGGCAGCCGTCGTGACGAGCAGGGATATCTGGCTTCCACCGCTCAGCGCATCGCTGCCGAAAGTATGAATGGTGGCGAACAGCATTCCCACCAGCAGCAGTATCGGCAGGAGGGAGACAAATGGGGAGGGTATTCTCTTTTCTTTATTCATGTGAAGTTTATGATTGCTAAGTTATTTCTTGGTACAAAGTGTCAGTAGGGCTGCCAGTAAGGTGAGTGTTACACTGGCCAGGGCCACGCCTGCCCAGCCCCACATTTCCCAGCAGCTTCCGGCCAGGAAAGTGCCTAAGGAACCGCCAATGAAATAGGTGGTCATGAAAATCGTGTTCACGCGGTTGGAGGCCGAAGGACAAAGTTCGAAGATGCTGGCCTGGTTGCTCAGCTGTACGCATTGCATGCCGATGTCGATGAGGATGATACCGGCTACGATGCCCACATAGCTGTTGCCGCCATAATAGAGCAATGCCCATGCGCACAGGTTCAGTGTGAAGCCGATGTAATTGAATCGTCGGATGCCTACTTTCCTGATGCTTCCGCCGACGAATGAGGCTGTCAATGCGCCTGCAATGCCGCATAAGCCAAGTATACCTACAACGTCGCTTCCGGCATAGAAAGGAGCTCCGGCCATCTTGAACGCCAGGCACGACCACATGGCCAGAAACGATCCGAATACCAGACCTGAACGTACCGAGTAGATGCGCAGAGCCGGATAATCGCGTATCAGCTGGAACAGCGATTTCATCAGGTCGCTGTATTTGCCTTCGAAAGTCGGCCGGATGTCGGGCAAGACTTTCAGCACAACGATGGCGCATATCACCATCAGTCCTGCCGCAATCAGATACATTTCGCGCCAGCCCAGTACGTCGCCTACGTATCCGCTAATCACACGCGAGGCCAATATACCTGTCAGCAGTCCCGAAATGACCATACCTACGTTACGGCCTTTGTTCTCGGGACGCGAGAATTGGGAAGCTATCGGGACGAAAATCTGTGGTATCATCGAACCGATGCCCGTCAGCAGAGAGGCAGCCCAAACGATGTAGATGTTAGGAGCCCATGCAATGGCCAGCAACGAGAATATCAATAACGTAAAGTTGGTCAGGATGATGTTCTTGCGATGATACAAGTCACCCAGTGGTACGATGAACAGCAATCCCAAAGCATAACCTACCTGAGTGATGACGGTTATCAGGTTGGCTTGAAACTCAGACACGTCCAGATCATGTCTGATCAGGTTTAGTAAGGGCTGGTTGTAATAAATGTTGGCTACCGATACTCCTGCTACGATGGCGAGCGTCCATAAAATGGAGGCGGGAAGTCCGCCGTTTTCTTTCAATTCTTGTTTCATGCCGCAAAGATACGGCTTTTCTTTGAATGCTCGGCTATTTTGTGTGGAAGCTTGCCAGATTCTCTGTTGTCTGTCGGGGAGTTGGCTGTGTAAAATTGCCTAGTTAGGAAAAAATATTTTCCTAACTGGAGAAAAATTTTTTCCTAACTAGGGAAAAATAAAGGGAGAATTCTTGTTTAACTAACGTGTTTCATTCATAACTTAATAAAGTGGTTACTTCACTTCTTAGTTTCGGCAGGTGATTGATTACCATGCTCCAAAGAATATCTGCCGATAAACTGTCATAGCCATGAATAATATAGTTTCTTGCATCCACAATTTTACGTGAATTGGTGATGGCGATATTTTTGTCCGTTTTTAATATTCTGTTCATTGCTTCGCCAATAATCTCTATATTTCGTTCAATAGCACGCCTAAGGCAAAGATTGCTGTAGAAGTCATCAAACAATTTGGGTTTGTCACCAAAGAAACTTTCTATTTCTTCGATGGCAGTCAGAATATCTTGCAGGTGTTTCTTTGTCAAATCATCCATAGATCAATGCTTTTGTTGCGTCCACATTTTTTTTCAGATATGGATTCTTTATAGTCTGTTCTTCCAACAAGTCCACTTTTCTGCCAAACAATTCTTCCAACGAATATTTGAAATCAAAGTAGTTGTCGAAATAATCATTTACCTCTACTTTGTTAAAAGAAACAACGAAGTCCACATCGCTATCATCATTGAAGCGATCAGTAAGTATAGAACCAAACACAAATAGTTTGCTTACCTTGTACTTTTTGCACAAAGCGAAAATCTTCTGTATGTTGTTTTCTATTAGTTTCATAAACAGACTTGCTTATGATACAAAGATAGTAAAGTTGCGCAATAATAGCGCTATCTGTGAGGACTTTTTTCTATTCCTTCCTAATTTACCTATGGAAGTACTGATAAAATAAAAATCCCCATAACTCATAAAGTTACAGGGATTTATTATTTTGATTAAGTATAGATTACTTATTCAGCGCAGTAGCAACGTCAACGGCGCAAGCTACTGTACAACCTACCATCGGGTTGTTACCGATACCCAGGAATCCCATCATTTCTACGTGAGCAGGAACTGATGAAGAACCAGCGAACTGAGCATCAGAGTGCATACGGCCCATAGTATCGGTCATACCGTAAGAAGCAGGACCGGCAGCCATGTTATCCGGGTGCAAAGTACGTCCTGTACCACCACCAGAAGCTACTGAGAAGTACGGCTTACCAGCCAATACACGTTCTTTCTTGTAAGTTCCGGCAACCGGGTGTTGGAAACGTGTCGGGTTAGTAGAGTTACCAGTGATAGAAACGTCTACGCCTTCCTTCCACATGATAGCTACACCTTCGCGAACGTCGTCGGCACCGTAGCATTTTACTTTGGCACGAGGACCGTCGCTGTAAGCGATTTCCTTCACAACTTTCAGTTCGCCAGTGTAGTAGTCGAACTGAGTCTGTACGTAAGTAAAGCCGTTGATACGAGAGATGATCATGGCAGCGTCCTTACCCAGACCGTTCAGGATACAACGCAGAGGCTCTTTACGAACCTTGTCAGCCTTAGCGGCAATTTTGATGGCACCTTCAGCAGCAGCGAATGACTCGTGACCAGCCAAGAAGGCGAAACATTTGGTTTCTTCGCTCAGCAGACGGGCAGCCAGGTTACCGTGGCCCAGACCTACTTTACGGTCGTCAGCTACAGAACCGGGGATGCAGAATGCCTGCAGACCGATACCGATAGCTTCAGCAGCTTCGGCAGCTGTTTTAACGCCTTTTTTCAGTGCGATGGCGCAACCTACTACGTAAGCCCATTTTGCATTTTCGAAGCAGATAGGCTGAGTTTCTTCGCAAGTCTTATAAGGATC
>NZ_FR883046.1:0-7924 GCF_000435115.1 Bacteroides sp. CAG:633
AATGAAGAATTAAAAATTAAGAATGAAGAATCCCAAACGAATGAAGAATTGGGCTGCTCAATGCCCGAACGTCCTCAAGAAAATTCTTCATTCTCCATTCCTCATTCTTCATTTTCCGAGGGTTCTTCATTCCCTAAATCTTCCTATAAAATTGAAGGTATGATGTGCAACCACTGCCGCATGCACGTGGAGAAAGCCCTGAACAACCTGGAAGGCGTCCGTGCCACCGTCACCCTCGACCCGCCCATAGCCACCATCGAATTCACCGATGGTAAAAGCTACACACTGGAAGAGCTACAGGCACAGATTACGAAGGAAGCCGGAGATTATCAGATTCTGGCGGCTGAACAGGCCTAACTGTTCAGCCACAGCTTCAAGGCCGCTACCCGCTCCCTACTGACCTGAATACTGCCATCGAAAGGAGGCGTAACGTGTACCACCATTTTTCCGTTGAAGTAAGGCTCCAGATCACGAATACAATTGGCTGAAAGGATGAACTGGCGACTGACGCGGAAGAAGCGTTTCGGGTCGAGTTGTTCCTCCAGTTTGGCAAGTGGCAGGTCGATGATGTGCGTGCGGCGGTCGGCCGTTACGGCAAAGGTCACTTTCTCCTCCGAATAGAAGTAACATACCTCGTCCACAGCCAGGGTGTAAAGGTTGCGTGCTCCGTTCACTAAGAAACGGGTACGATAGGCGCTTGCCTGATGTTCGGCAAGGGCACGGAGCAGTTCGGGCATATCGAGCAGACTGTTTTGCTGACGGATGCGGGGAGCCGTCAGACGTTCAAACTTCAGGAGGGCATCGGCCAGACGCTCCCGATGGATAGGTTTCAGCAGATAATCGATGCTGTTCACGGTGAAGGCACGGACGGCGTACTCGTCGTAAGCGGTTGTGAACACAATCATGCTTTCGGGCTGTGCCTGCTCGATGAAGTAGAAAGACAGCCCATCTGTCAGTTGTATATCAAGGAAAAGCAAGTCGGGATGAGGATTGGCAGCAAACCATTGTACTGACTCCTCTACCGTTCCGGGCAGCAGCAGGATGTCCCACTCGGGGCGCAACTCTTTCAGCATGCCTTGCAGCAGTCGGGCGGCGGGCAACTCGTCTTCGATGATGGCAGCCCTGATTGTCTTCTTGTTCATCAATTCATCCATCGGTATTCATTCATATAGTAAAGGAACTTTCACATCAAAACAATTCTCCTGCTTCTCCACAACAATCTCCTTACCACACAGCAGACGGTAGCGCTGTGCCAGGTTCTTCAGCCCATGTCCGCCTGAAACGGCTCCCAACTTGGGATGTACGGGATTCGACACACGCAGCCAGGCACTTCCTTCTCCGTCCGTCAGCGCCTCCACCGTCACAGTCATCGGGCGCGAAGGACTGATGACGTTGTGTTTCACAATGTTTTCGACCAGCAGTTGCAGCGTAAGGGGTGGCAGTTGGGCTTCCTCGCGAATGGCATCGGCCACTTGCCAGTCTACCGTCAGACAATCACCCAGACGGACACGGTGCAGCTGGACATACGTATCGACAAAACCCATTTCGTCGTGCAGGCTCACTAGGCGCTTGTCCTGACACGTCAGGATATAACGGTAAACGTCGGACAGATTCCGGGTGAAGCCGACTGCTCCCTGCGGATTGTATTCGATTTCGGCAATCAGCGTATTGAGGCTGTTGAACAGAAAATGCGGATTGAGCTGACTTTGCAGTGCCATGTAGCGAGCCTGCAAGGCGCTTTCCTCCAGCTGTTGCGTACGGCGGTAAGCAGCAAGCAAGTCCCTGTAAAAACGGTTACTGACCGACTGAGTGACAATGACCAGCTCCGTCAGCCACGTAATAAGCAGCAGGCGTATCCCCTTATACACCAACTGAAAAGGATGGGGAATGTCGAGCAGCAGTTTCACCGATACCAGCAGCAGATAGTTGAGGGCAAACAGGAACAGGGCCGACAGCACCAGAAAGAGCACCATCCGCCGCCGGTTGTCGAGAAAGGCCGGATAGCTGCTCCGCAACCGCAACCGGATATAACGCATTCCCAGTCCCACGCCGTTGAACAACAGCATCACAGCTACAAAGGCTTGGGGTGTCAGCAGCCGATCCTGATGGCGCAAAGGAATGTCGGCAAAGCGCACCAGGAAGAAATAGGAAAAGCATCCCAATCCGGAATACAGCAAGATGTCCCAAATGTATGATTGTCTGGTCGGTCGCATACGAGTTCTGTTTTCGTTCATTGTACAAAGCTGGTAGCTTTGGCGTACAGTCCGCCTGCGCATCCGGATAATTTCCTGTACACCGGCGGCGGTACACCCGCAAATATAGCGATTTATCCTTCCCCACAAGCCCGCTGCAATGCACTTTTTGCCAGACAGGCGTTCAGTTTCGAACGGATATGGTTCTGCTGTGCCTCCAGATGATAGAGCTGTGCATTGATAACTTCTACAATGGAGACACTGCCTTCGCGATATTTATCCAGTGCCAACGTCTCACTTTCGGCCGCCTTGCGCAACGAACTTTCGGTCAGTCGCACCTGCTCCATTGCCTGCTGGTAGTTGCAACGGGCTGTTTCTACCTCCAGACGCAGCCCGTCGGCCACCTGCATACAGCGTTCACGGGCTATGTCTACCTGATAGCGGCCTTTGTTGCGGGTATGACGACGTTTGCCCCACTCAAAGATAGGCACACTGAGTTTGGCGTAAACCGAATAGTTGGGGTCGAGATCTGCCCGAAAGTCATAACCCGGCGACGAGTAGTTACCATCCACTCCCACAGAAAGCGAGGGCAGATAACGGGCATTGGCCATGCGTGCGGCAGATTGCTGTACGCCGATGTTCGTCTCGGCCATCTGCATCTCGGGGCGACGCGACAGAGCATCCTCCACCTGAAAAGACAATCCGGCCAGAGAAGGAACTGCCACCAGCGTGTCTGTCAGTATCTGCTCCCCGGAGGGGATTCCGGCCAGAGCGTTGAGCGAGAGGCGAGCTACTTCGGCTTCGTTGCGGGCACGTTCCGACCGATAGTCGGCATCGTTCAGCCGTACTTCGGCCATCAGCAAGTCGTTACGGTCGGTATACTCCAGCTCCACCCGTTCGCGAACCACCGCAACCAGCTGCGCTACCGACGTACGGTAACGGTCGGCTACAGACACCAGCTCGCACTGGGCCACACGGTTCCAATAACGTACGTCGGCCTCGTATCGCAGGTCGTTCGTCACGCGACGCACTTCCTGACGGGCTATTTGGTCCTCGCCCCGTGCCTTGTCGTAACCTGCCTGCAAGGCACCGCCTGTATACAACGGTTGCGACAAGTTGAGCGAAGCGCCGTACTTCGTGTTTCTTCCTTCGAAGGAAAGTACATCATCTGTACCTGGCACGTTTACGTCCAGTTGCAACGGTTCTCCTGTATAGTTGAAGTTGGCCCCTCCCGAAAGCTTGGGCAGAAAGTCGGCACGTGCCATCTGACGCGCTGCATCGCTTGCGCCCACGGCATGTTCGGCAGCCCGCAGGTCGGGACTGTAAGCCTGTACCTGGGCACGATAGGCATCGAGCAACGGATGTTCCTGTGCAAGTCCTTGCAGGGTACATGCCAACAAGGCACAACACATAGTGATAGAATATCTTAATTTCATACGATAATGGTTGTTAAATAAGTTAAGTCTTGCAACTGACAGCCACAAGTCAAGGGGCTTACAAACACCTGACAAACAAGGCTGCATCAGTTTATCTTCTGTTTATCGGAAATAAACAGTCGGTTTATCCGTAGTAAACTTCGAGTTTACCGGCTTTGAACTGTCGGTTTATCGGCAGTAAACTGAGAGTTTACCAAGGCTAAACTGACTGTTTAACCAGGCTAAAGCAGAACAATATCATCCGTAAAACTTGATTAAGGTGAATAATGTCTGATTAATGTTCTGTACAAACAGCTCACTTCTTGGCTGCTTCCGGATAGAAAACTGCATAAAGAGCAGGTGTCACGAAGAGCGTAAGCAACGTAGCAAACGAAAGCCCGAAGACAATGGTAGCCGCCATACCGCCGAACACCACATCGAACAGCAACGGGATGCTGCCAAAGATGGTCGTGACGGCAGCCATCAGCACAGGCCGTGTACGCGACACCGTAGCCTCAACAATAGCATCCGAAGCTTTTACACCCGCCTTGCGTTGCAGGTTCACCTCGTCGACCAGCACAATGACGTTCTTGATAATCATACCCAGCAACCCCAGCCAGCCCGCAATGCAGAAAAAGCCAAACTGAAAACCTGTCACCAACATGCCTATCACCACCCCGATGACCGAAAGCGGAAGGATGAGGAAGATGAGCAACGGCTGGCGGAAATTGCCGAACAATGCCACGAGAATAAGTACCAGCAACACCAGTGCCAGGGGGAAATATTTCGTCAGTGCGGCCATAGCTTCTTTCTGGTCTTTGTATTGCGAGTCCCAGAAGAAGGTGTAACCCGGCGGCAACTGCATCTGCTCAATCTCGCTACGGATTTCGCCAAGCACTTCCTTCATCGTGTGACCGGGACGGACGTCGCACTGAGCCGCCATCGAAAGTTGCCGGTTGTAGGTCTTCACCAGCGGCCACTCCCAGGCAAGGGCAATGCTGTCGGTCAGCTGTGCCAGCGGGGCAGAGTTGCGTCCGTTCCATACAGCCAGGTCGCCCAAGCCGTCTTGCGACAGGTTGTTGCCACCCGCCGTGCGCAACAATACGGGTACCTGCTTGTCGCCATCGCGGTAGATGCCTACGGCTGTACCATCGCCCGTACTCTTTACGGCTGTCATCAGGTCGGCCTTGCCCAAACCCAGACGTCCAGCCTTTACAGGGTCGTAGGCTGCCCGAAGCATCATGGCTTTGTTACCCCACTCGTTACGGGCATTCATTACTTTGGGATTGCGCCGCATCACGTCGATAGCTGCCTGCGTCAGCGAGTCGAGCACCCGCGGATCGTCTCCACAGAAACGTGCTTCGATGAGTGCCTGCGGAATGGAGTTCAGTTCGAAACGGTTGACACGTACCAGTGCGTCCGAGAAGCGTTGCGACAACTCATCCTGCAAGCCTGCCTGCATCTGCCGGGCTACAGAAGGACTTTCGGCCTCGACCAGACATTGGGCATAATTGCTCTGCGGACCATAAGCAGCGTTAGCCAGATAGTAACGCGGCGGTGTCTGCCCTACGAAAACCGATACATGTCTGACTCCCGCACGACGCATCAGCGTGTCGGCCAGTGCCTCGGCCTGACGGGCCGTCTCCTCCACGCGGGTACCCTCGGGCAGCCACATGTCTACAGAGAAATACTGTTTATTGAGCAAAGGCATGAACTGCTGGGGAATCATCCGGAAAGCCATGCCACTCAACAGAAGCAGTCCCAGCATACCCGCCAACACAGCATAACGACGACGGATGGTCCACCGTAAAGCACGGCGGAAACGGTCGTAAAGACGTCCCTGGAAGAGTTCACCTTTCAGCTCCTCCGGACGAGGACGGCGTACGAACTCCTGCACGAAGAATACATTCTGCGAAATGGCCAGTACCCAACTGAGCAACAGAGACACGGCAATCACAATAAAGAGTGATGAAAGCAGTTCGCCCGTGATGTGCGGCGAAAGGTAAACAGGCAGGAAAGTAAGTACGGCGATAAGCGTAGCTCCCAGCAAAGGCATAGCCGTAGTGCCTACAGCCGAAAGGATGGCTGTCCGCTTGCGCATGCCGCGCTGCATGTTGACCAACGTGGCATCGTAGACCACAATGGCATTGTCTACCAGCATACCCATTGCAATGATGATGGCTGCCAGCGACATGCGTTGCAGGGCGATGCCTGTACCATACATATATATCAGTGTACCGAAAATGGAGAATACCAGTCCGCTACCTATCAGGATACCGTTCTTCATGCCGATGAAGAAAAGCAGCACAGCTACCACCGTCACCACCGAAATGATGAGGTTAAGAACAAAGCCGTCGTTAGCAGCGGCAGATTCGCGGCCCTGATCGTAAACGACAGAGAGGTGATAACCCTCGGGCATTGCGTCGGCCAGCTCGCCGATGCGGGCAGCCACCCGTTCAGCCATATCCACTACATTGCCGTCGGCCACAGTCGAGATGGCAATGCCCACGGCCGGTACGCCGTCGGTCTGCATCAGGCTACGTGCCGGGTGCAGATAGGCTTCGCTCACGGCAGCTATCTCGCCCAAACGGAAGTAAGCTCCGCTACGCGACACTACTGTCAGGTTCTCCAGTTCTTCCAATGTCGTGAAACTGCCCGATGCCTCCACACGAAGGCGGTTGTGTGCCGTCTCTACCGCACCGGCATCTACTACACGGTTCTGGCGATCGAAAGCAGCTGCGATGTCTGCCATCGTTACGCCACTGGCAGCCAGCAACGCAGGATCGGCCTCTATCTCGATGGTACGGTTCTGCACACCAAAAAGTTCCACCCGGGCCACATCCTCCACATTCAGCAGTTCGTTCTTGATGCGTTCGGCCTGATCTTCCAGCTCGCGGTACGTACGTGTCGTGCTGCTCAGGGCATAGAACACGCCGAGCACATCGCCAAAATCATCATTCACAACCGAAGTACCTGCTCCTGCCGGCAACTTGCTTTGTGCATCGCCTACCTTACGGCGCAATTTGTCCCAAAGCTGCTGCATGGCATCGGCACGTATCTCTTTCTTCACATAAACGGTAATCTTGGACAGACCGGCGCGGTTTTCCGTCTTCAGATAATAAAGCTCGCCCAGCGACTGTATGGCTTCTTCGAGCACATCGGTCACCTGCTGTTGCACTTCCAACGGCGAAGCGCCGGGATAAGTCGTGGTCACTACGGCCTGCTTGATGGTGAACGGTGCGTCCTCCAGCTTACCCATACCGATATACGAGATGATGCCTCCCAGCAATATCAGCCCCAACAACAGCCAGCTCAGTGCTTTGTTCTTCAGGAAAAATTTAGCAATCGTCTTCATACGATGTTCCCTCCTATTCTGCGGCATCAGCCTGTTCCACTACTACCTTTTCGCCTTCGTTCAGATAGGCCTGACGCGTCACGGCTACCTGCTGACCGGGCTTCAAGCCGGAAACGACTTCTACGCGGCTATCCTTCAGCAAACGGCCCAATGTAACCGGACAACGACTCACACTGCCGTCGGCCTGCACCGTCCAGACATAGCTGCCCCGGCGGTCGTCCTGACAGACAGCCGCCTGGGGAATGGCCAGAGAGGAGAGTGAAGCAGAAGTTGAGGAGAGAGATACAGAGAGACTCCCTGCCATTCCTCCAAGCAAGCTATTGTCCTGATTGTCCAGTAAAAGAGTGAGTCGGAAAGAGAGATTATTATCGGCTGCCGTCTGCGTCAGATAGGTTTCGGCAGGAGCAAACACCTGTCCTGGCAAACGGTCGAAACGTACCTGAAACACTGAATCGGGCGCCCCGCGGCGAAGCGATACGGCCATATCCTCGGGCACGTAAGTTTCCAGTTTCACCTGCGAAAGGTCGATGAAAGTCAGCACGGGCTGCGAGGCTTTCACTTCCTGATGGCGTTCGATGTATACCTGCTGCACATAGCCATCAAAAGGGGCTATCAGCCGGGTATCGTTCAGTTCGTTCAGCGCCATGTCATAATCGGAACGGGCGCGGGCATAGTCGGCACGGGCTTTCTCGTAAGCCGTGCCAGATACATTATTCTTCTCGTACAGGCTGGCCGTACGACGATAGTCGGCTTCAGCCTGACGGCAAAGGGCTTCGGCACGCTCCTTGCGGACAAGGAAATCGCGCGGGTCGATAGCGGCAATCAGTTGCCCCTTGCGGAAGAACTGACCGCTCTGTACTGTAAAGTTCTGCACAGGTCCGCCCACACGGAAGGCCAGCTCCGTCGTGCGGCAGGGTTCGGAGATAAAGGTATAGTTGCGGCTGCCGCTGCCTGTCACGGCT
>NZ_FR883046.1:7929-34911 GCF_000435115.1 Bacteroides sp. CAG:633
TGCCGCTGCCTGTCACGGCTTCGGCTTGCGCCACGCTGACTACGGGCAATGCCCGGTTTTCTTCGGCCGGCCCTCCGCATGCTGTCAGCAGCAGAGCCAGACACACACCACAAAGTTCTGTTTTCATTTTCTTCTTCATAACTCGTTTACTTCTGCATATAATCACTGCTGCAAAAGTAAAGCGAAGCCGGAAGGATATGAGAGAATTCTTACCCAAGCGAAGTTTCGGGCGACTGAACCGGAGAAAATGCCAATCGAAAGAAGAACTTGCCTTTTTTCAGCACCGCCACGCAACAAATTCAAGAAGTCACTTACACCAGCTCTCGTTTTTTCTTCCTACCTTTGCCCCAAACCGAAAAACTGAATGAATTATGGCAATGTACAAAAGAATCTTACTGAAGCTCAGCGGCGAGAGCCTGATGGGCGAAAAGCAGTACGGCATCGACGAGAAGCGTCTGGCCGAATATGCAGCACAGATTAAGGAAATACACGCAATGGGCGTACAGATAGGAATCGTCATCGGCGGAGGAAACATCTTCCGCGGACTGAGCGGAGCCTCAAAAGGTTTCGACCGCGTGAAGGGCGACCAGATGGGTATGCTGGCTACAGTCATCAATAGCCTGGCGCTGAGCTCGGCACTGGTGGCCGCAGGTGTAAAGGCACGTGTACTGACAGCAGTACGCATGGAGCCCATCGGTGAGTTCTACAATAAATGGCGTGCCATCGAATGCATGGAAGCAGGCGAAGTAGTCATCATGTCTGCCGGAACGGGTAACCCCTTCTTCACCACTGACACTGGCTCTTCACTGCGCGGCATCGAGATTGAAGCCGATGTGATGCTGAAAGGTACGCGCGTAGACGGCATCTACACCGCCGACCCCGAAAAGGACCCGACAGCCACGAAGTTCCACGACATCACCTACGACGAAGTGCTGCGTCGCGGCCTCAAAGTGATGGACCTCACCGCCACCTGCATGTGCAAGGAAAACAACCTGCCCATCATCGTTTTCGACATGGATACCGTGGGCAACCTGAAGAAAGTCATCGCCGGCGAGGAAATAGGTACGCTGGTTCATAATTGACCATAAACAAACTCTTACAGAATCTTTTTTAGGTACGGATTACAGGATATGCGAATATGTCACTTCATTCCTCCGACAGAAAACCAGCAATCCTGATAATCCGTACCTAAACTGTTTCTGTAGCTCCCCATACAGGGACGTAATGAAACATAAACAGACCCTAAATCAATCTATATACCGAACATGAAAAGAGTCATATTCCTATGTATCTGTCTGCTGCTTTGCCTTACGAGTGTACAGGCAGAACGTACAGTGAAAATAGCCTGTGTCGGCAACAACATCTTTTGCGAAGCAGGCATAACCGACAATCAAACCCAGAAACAGGTTCAGACAGACCGCCAGCCGGAAACCGTCTGGTACAATCCGGCTACCGACTCCGTGCTGCCCATCCAGGGACGCTGCTGGAACCAGGAAACGGGTGGACGCTACCAGCGACTGCCGCAAAGAGCCCAAGAAGTAGTCAGAAAACCAGTATGGAACTTATCTTTAGAGACAGCCGGACTGTACATCAAATTCTATACGAACGCAACTTCCATTCAGGTGAAATATCAGACAACAGGCGGACTGGCTATGCCCCACATGCCTGCAACGGGAGTAAGCGGAGTGGACCTTTACACCATGGACTGCGAAGGACGGCAATACTGGTGTGCCGGTAAATACCAGTTTGGCGACACCATACGCTACACATACGCCGACCTGACCTACCGCAATACGCACAACAAAGGGAATGAATACACCCTGTATCTGCCGCTGTACAACGGAGTGAAATCGCTGCAGATAGGCGTACCCACAGGCAGTCGTTTCGAGTTCGTACGTCCGTCGGCCGAAAAGCCGGTAATCGTCTACGGCACTTCCATCGCCCAGGGGGCATGCGCCTCGCGTCCGGGTATGGCATGGACCAACATACTGCAACGCAAACTGGACATGCCGGTCGTCAACCTGGGCTTCTCGGGCAACGGACAACTGGATGAAGGCTTCTTCGGTCTGCTGGCCGAAACGGATGCAGCCATGTACGTCATCGACTGCATGCCCAACATGACGGGCGAACGGACAGAACTGATACGTCCCCGCCTGGAAAAAGGAATCAGCATGATACGCAGCAAAAGCAACGCTCCCATTCTGCTGGTGGAACATGACGGATACATGGGCTACCACGCCTCCGACAAGAAACGGGAAGCATTCGAACAGACGAACAAGCAACTGCGGGCCGTATACGAGAACATGAAGAAGGAGACCGACAACCTGTACTACCTCAGCTTCGACGAACTGGGTCTGAGCATGGACAGCCAGGTGGACGGCGTACACGCTACCGACCTGGGAATGCAACAGTATGCCGATGCCTACTACAAGAAGATTACCGGCATACTGTACGCCGGACTCGGCCCATCGTCGTTCGTACCGTGCCGGCAACACCGCGACGCCAGCATATACCAATGGGGCAAGCGCCACGAAGAAGTGCTGGCTTACAACGCCCGGGTGCAGCCGCAGATTGTGATGCTGGGCAACTCCATCACCCACTATTGGGGAGGAGAACCTTTCGAAAAGCGTAAAGCTGCCGACGACGTATGGCAGAAGCTGTTCGAAGGAAAGACCGTCGTCAATATGGGCTACGGATGGGACCGCATCGAAAACGTGCAGTGGCGAATCATGCACAGCGAGCTGGACGGCTTTCGGGCACAGAAAGTCTTCATGATGCTGGGCACCAACAATCTGGACCTGAACACTGACGAAGAAATCGTCCGCGGCATAAAGGAAACAGTGGAATGGATCGGGAAGAAACAGCCGCTGGCCCAACTGTATGTTGTCAAGATTCTGCCGCGCCGGGGCTATGAAGAAAGACTGCAAAGGTTGAATGCCCTCCTCGAAAAGGCCCTGTCGGCCAGTCCGAACGTCCGCGTGCTCGACCTGTCAGACACACTTGTCGGAAAGGATGGCAAGATAGACGAAAAGCTCTTCTCGGACGGTCTGCACCCCAACCGCGAGGGATACGAACGCATCGCCCGCAAGCTGAAGCGTTATGTGAAATAGCATCGCCTGCCTCAGGCACAAGGCATGCCACTACCGGCGGGCAAAACTGCCCGCCAACGGTACCCCCTTAACGACGGGCGGGGCCGAAGCAGAAGTTGACTCCCAGACTGACATTCAGTTCGCGCCCGATGGTGCTGCTGCGGTAGACATACTCCTGAGCTTCGGCCTCGCCTTCTTTTTCGTACAGGTAGCTCTTGGCTGTACTAAGAGGCTGTTGCCAGAATACGTCGAACAGCAAAGCCATCCGGGGCGTCAGACGATATTGTGTGGATACACCGAAGTTCAGGCAGATGGCCGCCCCGTCGCAGTTTAGCAACAGTTCCTTCTCGCCCTCCTTGATGCTTTCTGCTTTGCGGCTGGTGCCATAATAGCTCTGCCCGATTCCGAGACGGGGATAGCACTGCCAGCGGTCGCCCTCGATGCGAAACACACCGCCTATGCTGTAGGCCAGATGCAGGTGGTCGATTCCCGGCAACAGCTTGTTCAGCAACGCTTCACCCAGCTGCGACCCCAGAGTTTCGTACACGTTGCGGCTCTTAAACAGTTTGAAGCGCACGTCGGCATACCACCCGAAGCGCGGTGCAAACAGGTGCATCATCCGCAAGTCGAATGCGGGCACCGTCTCCGGACGTACCCCGAACAGCAGGGAAGCCGGATTGGGCGACGGTTCGCTCATATCTGTATTCGCCCCCACACCCACGCTAAAGTGCAGCTGGGGCTGATAACGCATCTCGTGATACTGAAGAGCCCTCGCATCATCTTGTTGGGCCAAGGCCGGAAGACAAGCACCGGCACACATCAGAAAGAAAAACAGCAAGCCTTTTTTCATCTATTTCGATATTTAACTTCGTTCGCCTGTTGGCGATGAGCAAAGATATGTATTTCCTCCAAAAGCCGTACCGGCAATCAGGAGTTTTTTTTCAACCGCCCGCCGACAGCCATCCGCCCACCTTGCGCGCCGACAACCGACAGTCGACATTTTGACACTTTGCATCGCCAACCCGCCTAGAATCCGATATTTCCGCCCCACAGCCCGTCCGTCGGAAAAAACGGAAGCGAAATTCCGCATTCGCCTCAGATACAGAGCGATAGCAAAATACGGACATTTGAAATAGAAAAAAGACAAGGTTCCCGAAGGCCGAAAACGCTATTTTCCGAGCCGAAAAGCCCTGTTTTCCTCCGCTACAAGCATTCCCGACGAGCCGAACAAGCATTGTTCGCGAGCCACACAAGCGTTGTTCGCCAGCCGAACAAGCACGGAACACGAGCCGGACAAGCGTTTCTGCCCCCCCGAAACAAGGCTTTTCGGGGGCAGAAACCGCATATTTATGCGCTTCCGATTCCTTTTTCGCTTCTATTTCGGCAGTAGCGAAAACAAGTCGTGTCAGCCAAACGAGCAAAAAAATCTCCACTTTGTTGCAAGAAAAGGAATAATACGCTACATTTGCTAAACTTAATCAAATCAACCATCCTATAACGAACGAAACGATATGAAAGACGTAAAAGACATCTTAGGCGAAGCGCAGGAGAAAATGGACATGGCAGTGATGTATCTGGACGACGCACTGGCCCACATCCGTGCCGGAAAGGCAGACGTACGCCTGCTGGACGGTATCCGTGTTGACTCCTACGGCAGCATGGTGCCCATCAACAACGTGGCAGCCGTGACGACACCCGACGCACGCAGCATCGCCATCAAGCCGTGGGACAAGAGCATGTTCCGCGTCATCGAGAAAGCCATCATCGACTCTGCACTGGGCATCATGCCCGAAAACAACGGCGAAATCATCCGCATCGGCATACCGCCGCTGACCGAGGAACGTCGTAAGCAACTGGCCAAACAGTGTAAGGGCGAAGGCGAAACAGCCAAAGTAAGCGTACGCAATGCCCGTCGCGACGCCATCGACCAACTGAAGAAAGCCGTCAAGGAAGGCCTGGCCGAAGACGCACAGAAGGGCGGCGAAGAGAAGCTGCAGAAGGTGCACGACAAGTACATCAAGCAGATCGACGAAATGCTGGCCGCTAAAGAAAAAGAAATCATGACGGTATAATAATGGAGAATTGATAATGGAGAATTGATAATGGGCCATGACGCTCATTCTTCATTCTCCATTATCAATTATCAATTCTCAATTGAATGAGAGGGCTTGTCATCAAAAATACAGGCAGCTGGTACCTCGTCAAGACCGACGAAGGCCAGTGCATCGAATGCAAGGTAAAAGGCAACTTCCGCCTGAAAGGCATCCGCAGCACCAATCCTGTGGCTGTGGGCGACTACGTGCAGATTATCCAAAACAAAGAAGGCACCGCCTTCATCACCGAAATCGAGGACCGCAAGAACTACATCATCCGCCGCGCCTCGAACCTGTCGAAGCAGTCGCACATCATCGCCTCCAACCTTGACCAGTGCATGCTCATCGTCACAGTCAACTATCCCGAAACCTCTACTACCTTCATCGACCGCTTCCTGGCCTCGGCCGAAGCCTACCGCGTACCCGTCAAAATCATCTTCAACAAGGTAGATGCCTACGATGAAGACGAGTTGCACTATCTGGACAGCCTCATCCATCTTTACACCACCATCGGCTACCCCTGCTTCAAGGTATCGGCCAAGCAAGGACTGGGCATCGACGCCATCAAGGCCGAACTGCGCGGACGCGTCACCCTGTTCTCGGGCCACTCGGGCGTAGGCAAGTCCACCCTCATCAACGCCATCCTGCCCGAAGCCGACGCACGGACGGGCGAGATATCTACCGTCCACAACAAGGGAATGCACACCACTACATTCTCCGAAATGTTCCCCGTCGAAGGCGACGGCTACATCATCGACACGCCGGGCATCAAAGGCTTCGGCACCTTCGACATGGAAGAAGAGGAAATAGGCCACTACTTCCCCGAAATCTTCCGCACCTCGGCCGACTGCCGCTACGGCAACTGCACCCACCGCCACGAACCCGGTTGTGCCGTTCTCCGCGCCGTCGAAGAACACTACATCAGCGAGTCACGCTACCAGTCCTACCTCAGCATGCTCGAAGATAAGGAGGAGGGCAAGTACCGTTCGGGGTATTAAGTCTGACTGTTACCCCTCTGCCCGGCTACGTCTCGACAGAATTTCGTCCTGATGCTCTAACGCCCACGCCACCAGGTTCTCTATGTGGGGCATCAGGCTATAGCCGCTTCCCGTCAGTTCATATTCTACCCGCGGCGGCACCTCAGGATAAACCTGCCGGCTCACCAGCCCGTCTGCCTCCAAATGCCGCAGAGTGACGGTCAGCATCCGTTGCGACACATCACCTATAGACTTCGCGATATCGTTGAAACGCATCGTTCCGTTCGCTTTCAGCGTAATAAGTACCAGCATTGTCCACTTGTCTCCCAGCCTGTCCAGCACGTCGCGCACAGGACAGGCACCTACATGATGAAAGTTTTTCATTCTTTTTAACCTTTTACAATTCGTTCATATCCAGCAAAAGTTACATACGTGTAAGTATCTTACAATCAAGTGCCTTCTTGCCACGTAGCAAGTTTCCCGCTACCTTTGTCCGCACAAAAGTAAGAAAGTTACTTTGAATAACCAATGTACAATTTAAACATTTAAACTTATGAAAAAAAGAGTAGCAGTATTGGCCGTAAACCCTGTAAACGGCTCGGGCCTGTTCCAGTATCTGGAGGCATTTTACGAAAACGGCATTTCCTACAAAGTATATGCCGTATCTCCCACCAAAGACATTCGGACCAACTCGGGCATTGCCCTGCAAGCAGACGATGTTATAGCTAACCTGAAAGGGCACGAGGACGAATACGATGCACTGGTCTTTGCCTGCGGCGATGCCATTCCTGTCTTTGCCCAACATGCCGACGAGCCACATAACATCATGCTGATGGAAGTTCTGAAAACGTTTGGCGAAAAAGGAAAAATCATGATCGGACATTGCGCAGCCGCACTGATGTTCGAAAAAGCCGGCATCACAAAAGGCAGGAAATTGGCTGTGCATCTGTTGGCAAAACCCGCCATCGTGAACGGAACAGCCACTGATAACGCTACCGAGACGGACGGAAACTTCTACACCGCCCAAAACGAAAACAAGATCGCAGCATTGCTGCCCTCTATCCTGACAGCTCTGAAAGGATAAACGCACTTTCGTTTTAGGACCTCTCTCATATATGGTTCTGCCCGGCATCGGTTTCCCGATGGCAGAACCATATTCTTTTATCTGCCCATGTCTGTGTTCATTAACCACCTCTGTTAATAAAGCATAATCTTCTTTCTTCGCTTTAAACCTTTGCGTAATTTAGAAGCCCAATCAAAAGGCTGAATTATACACTACTAATACTACGACAATAGAGCATGAAGAAGAGAGTTAAATGGGGCATCATCGCCGTGATAGGCGCCGGCCTGGCAGGCTGGGGAATTTATTCGCAAATGCCCAAACCAAACGAAGAGTTGGCCGAAGCCAACAAAGTGATGACTAATCAAAGTAAAGGGAAAAAGGCGCTCAACATCAACGCCGTCATTGTACGCCCACAAGTCCTTACCGACGAAATCCCCATCATCGGTAGTCTGATACCCGACGAAGAAGTAAACCTGTCGTTCGAGACATCGGGCAAAATCACCGAAATCAATTTTGAAGAAGGCACCGCCGTCAAGAAAGGACAGCTGCTGGCCAAGGTAAACGACCGCCCCTTGCAAGCACAGCTGCAACGCCTTGTAGCCCAACTGAAGCTGGCCGAAGACCGCGTGTTCCGTCAGGACGCCCTGCTAAAGCGCGACGCCGTCAGTCAGGAAGCCTACGAACAGGTGAAAACCGAACTGGCCACGCTGAACGCCGACATCGAAAGCGTCGAAGCCCAGATAGCACAGACCGAACTGCGTGCCCCCTTCGACGGTGTCATCGGTCTTCGTCAGGTCAGCGTAGGTGCCTATGCCTCACCAACGACCATCGTGGCCAAACTGACCAAGATATCGCCTCTGAAGCTGGAGTTCTCGGTATCGGAAAGTTATGCCCGCGACATCAAGGTGGGTACCAACCTCACCTTCAACCTCGAAGGATCGCTTGAGGACTATCACGCACAAGTCTATGCACGCGAGTCCAGCCTCGACATCAACACCCACACACTGACCGTACGCGCCCTCTACCCTAACCCCACAGGCATCATGCCGGGACGCTACGCCTCTATCACACTGAAGAAACAGGAGTTCAAAGACGCACTGGCCATTCCTTCGCAAGCCATCGTGCCCGAAATGGGTAAGGACAAGGTGTTCCTGTACCGCTCGGGCAAAGCCGAACCGACCGAAATCGTCACCGGCATCCGCACCGAAGCACTGGTGCAGGTCGTAAAAGGACTGGCCGAAGGCGATACCGTCATCATCTCGGGTACGCAACAGTTGCGCACGGGAATGGCTGTGACCATCGATAGAATTAATAATTAAAAATTAATAATTAATAGTTAGGGACGGAAAGACGGCACCGCGACCGCCGCTTCTGTAGAACCTGTCAACGCCTTTCCCGTTTTTCATTATTAATTATATCCTATTCACTGACTAACATGAACATATCCGAACTAAGCATACGCCGCCCCGTGTTGTCAACGGTACTGACCATCATCATCCTGCTCTTCGGCTTCATTGGTTATACCTACCTCGGTGTGCGCGAATATCCGTCGGTCGACAATCCCATTATCTCCGTGTCCTGCTCGTACACGGGTGCCAACGCCGACGTTATCGAAAACCAGATTACCGAGCCGCTGGAGCAGAACATCAACGGTATCCCCGGCATCCGTTCGCTGACCAGCGTCAGCCAACAGGGACAGAGCCGCATCACGGTGGAGTTTGAACTTTCCGTCGACCTGGAAACGGCCGCCAACGACGTGCGCGACAAGGTGTCGCGTGCCCAACGCTACCTGCCGCGCGACTGCGACCCTCCTACCGTGTCGAAAGCCGACGCCGATGCCGTACCTATCCTGATGGTGGCCTTGCAAAGCAACAAGCGTTCGCTGCTGGAGCTGAGCGAGATTGCCGACCTGACCGTCAAGGAACAGTTGCAAACCATCTCCGACGTAAGTAGCGTCAGCATCTGGGGTGAGAAGAAGTACTCCATGCGTCTGTGGCTCGACCCAACCAAGATGTCGGGCTACGGCATCACGCCTGTCGATGTGAAGAACGCTATCGACCAGGAAAACATCGAACTCCCCTCGGGCAGTATCGAAGGTAATACAACCGAACTGACCATCCGCACATTAGGACTGATGCACACGCCCGAAGAGTTCAACAACCTCATCATCAAGGAAGACGCCAACCGTATCATCCGCTTCAGCGACATAGGCCGTGCCGAACTGGGTGCCGCCGACATCAAGAGCTACATGAAGATGAACGGTGTGCCCATGGTGGGCGTAGTCGTGGTCCCCCAACCCGGTGCCAACCACATCCAGATAGCCGACGCCGTATACGACCGTATGGAACGCATGAAGAAAGACCTGCCCGAAGACGTCACCTACAGCTACGGTTTCGACAATACCAAATTTATCCGCGCCTCTATCAGTGAAGTGGAAAGCACCGTTTATGAGGCTTTCGTGCTGGTTATCATCATCATCTTCCTGTTCCTGCGCGACTGGCGCGTGACGCTGGTGCCTTGTATCGTGATTCCTGTATCATTGATCGGTGCCTTCTTCGTAATGTATGTGGCAGGTTTCTCTATCAATGTGTTGACGATGTTGGCTGTTGTCCTGTCCGTAGGTCTGGTAGTGGACGACGCCATCGTGATGACCGAGAATATCTATGTACGCATTGAGCGCGGTATGCCGCCGAAAGAGGCGGGCATCGAGGGTGCGAAGGAAATCTTCTTTGCTGTTATCTCCACTACCATCACGCTTGTAGCGGTGTTCTTCCCCATCGTCTTCATGGAGGGCACCACGGGCCGCTTGTTCCGCGAGTTCAGCTTCGTCATTTCAGGCTCCATCATCATTTCTTCGTTCGCCGCGCTTACGTTCACACCGATGCTGGCTACCAAACTGTTGAAGCGGCAGGAACAGAAAAATTGGTTCTACCGCAAAACAGAACCTTTCTTCGAGGGTATGAACCGCCTGTACAGTCGTTCGCTGGCTGCCTTCTTGCGTAAGCGGTGGATTGCGCTGGTATTCACGCTGGCCACGTTCTGCATCATCTTCGTCTTGTGGAACAGCATTCCTGCCGAAATGGCTCCATTGGAGGACCGTTCGCAAATCACGATCAGCACCATCGGCGCGGAGGGCGTCAGCTACGAATACATTCGCGACTACACGGAACGCATCAATGATGTAGTCGACTCCATTATCCCCGATGCTGCTGCGGTAACGGCACGCGTATCGAGTGGTAGCGGAAACGTACAGATCACCCTGAAAGACATACGCGAACGCGATTACACCCAGATGGACGTAGCCGAGAAGCTGACCCGCGCCCTGAAGCCCGAGACAGAAGCGCGCGCCTTCCTGCGCCAGCCTTCATCCTTTGGTGGACGGCGTGCCAGCATGCCCGTACAATACGTGTTGCAGGCCACCAACATCGAAAAGTTGCAGGAAGTGCTTCCCAAATTCATGGAGCGTGTCTACGAGAACGAGGTATTCCAGATGGCCGACGTCGACCTGAAGTTCAGCAAGCCCGAAGCCCGCATTCAGATCAATCGTGACAAAGCTGGAGTGATGGGAGTCAGTACGAAAAACATCGCACAGACCTTACAGTATGGTTTGAGCGGACAGCGCATGGGCTATTTCTACATGAACGGCAAGCAGTACGAGATATTGGGTGAAATTAACCGCCAGCAACGCAACAAGCCCGCCTACCTGACGGGACTGTACATCCGCAACGATGCCGGCGAAATGATTCAGCTGGACAACCTCGTCGAACTGGTCTACGGAACGGCACCTCCGAAGCTGTATCGTTACAACCGTTTCGTGTCGGCCACCGTCTCGGCCGGATTGTCGGAAGGAAAGACTATCGGCGAGGGACTGGAGGAGATGGACAAGATAGCCGACGAAGTGCTGGACGAAACCTTCCGCACCGCACTGGCGGGCGACTCGAAGGACTACAGCGAAAGCGCATCGAGTCTGATGTTTGCCTTCATCCTGGCCATCTTCCTGATTTATCTGATTCTGGCCGCACAGTTCGAAAGCTTTAAAGACCCGCTTATCATCATGCTTACCGTGCCGCTGGCCATTGCCGGAGCGCTGATATTCATGTACTTCAGCGACATTACGATGAATATCTTCAGCCAGATCGGTATCATTATGCTTATCGGACTGGTGGCCAAGAACGGTATCTTGATTGTAGAGTTTGCCAACCAGAAACAGGAAGCAGGCGAAGACAAGATGCAAGCCATCAAAGATGCTTCGCTGCAACGTCTGCGTCCCATCCTGATGACCAGTGCTTCGACCATCATCGGCCTTATCCCCCTGGCCTTTGCCAGTGGCGAAGGAGCCAACCAACGTATCGCCATGGGTACGGCCGTCGTAGGCGGAATGCTCGTCTCCACGCTGCTGACGATGTACATCGTACCTGCTATTTACAGTTATATATCGACTAACCGAAGTAAACTAAAAGAGATATAATGAAACGCTTGATATTATCGCTTGCTGCCGCCTGCGTCCTGCTGGCGGCGCAGGCACAGAACATTGCCACGTACTCGCTGAAGTCGTGCCTCGAACAGGGATTGCTCAACAACTACTCGCTGCGCATCACCCACAACGAAGAGCAAATCAGCAAGAACAACGCCACACTGGCCAACGCCGGAGCACTGCCCACCATCGACCTGACGGGCGGCTACCAGGCCACACTGAACAACACCGACAGCCACCTGCGCGCCACAGGCGAGACGGAAAAGAGCCGAAACGTCTTCGACCAGACCGTAGACTTGGGCATCGACCTGAACTGGACGCTTTTCGACGGATTCAACATCTCGACCACCTACCAGCAACTGAAACTGTTGCGCGAGCAGGGCGAGACGAACACACGCATCGCGCTGGAAGACTTCATCGCCTCGCTGGCCGCCGAATACTACAACTTCGTGCAGCAGAAGATACGTATGAAGAACCTGCTCTACGCCGTGCAGCTGTCGAAGGAACGCCTGCGCATCGTCGAAGCCCGCTATCACATTGGAAACTTCTCGCGACTGGACTACCAGCAGGCGAAGGTGGACTTCAACGCCGACAGCGCCCAGTACATGAAGCAACAGGAACTGCTGCACACCTCGCGCATCAACCTGAACGAACTGATGGGCAACGAGAACGTGGACCAGCTCATCATGACGCGCGACAGCCTGATAGACGTCAACGCCTCACTCGACTTCGACGAACTGTGGAACGCCACACTGGCCGTGAACGCCTCGCTGCTGAAGGCCGACCAAAACACCGTGCTGGCACAGATGGACTATAAAAAGGTGAACTCGCGCAACTATCCCTACGTACGGCTGAACGCTGGCTACGGCTACACCTTCAACAAGTACGACGTGAACAACTACGACCGCCGCAACAACTTCGGCTTCAACGGCGGAGTGACCATCGGTTTCAACCTCTTCGACGGTAACCGCCGCCGCGAACGCCGCAACGCCGCCATCGCCGTGAAAAACGCCCGCCTGCAACGCGACGAACTGGAACTGACCCTGCGTGCCGACCTGAGCAACCTGTGGCAAGCCTACCGCAATAACCTCGAAATGCTGAACCTGGAACGACAGAACCTCATCGCTGCCAAGGACAACCACGACATCGCCATGGAGCGATACATGCTGGGCGACCTGTCCGGTATCGAAATGCGCGAGGCACAGAAGAGCCTGCTCGACGCCGAAGAACGCATACTGACTGCCGAGTATAACACGAAACTCTGCGAAATCTCGTTACTGCAAATCAGTGGCAAGGTGACTAAGTATCTGGAATAAAGCGAATACCCTCCCAAAGGTATCCGATAGTCGTTTCCAGGCGCGGATTACACGGAAGAACACGGAAGAAAGAAAGATAATCCGTGAATTCTCGCGTAATCTGCGCCTGAATTCAGATGGGCACGTCCTATCCGGCACGTTCGCACCTTAGCCCAGCACCCACCGCGTCTTCCGCCCGAAGCACCGATAAGCCAGCGAAACCAACAGCCACGACACTCCGAACGCCACAACCGAAGCCAGCGGTATCTGCAACGGGATGGGGACATCGAGCGTGCGCATCAACACCACCGAAGGGCCGGTAAAGAAATAGTGTATCATGTAAACGCCAAATCCACAGAGTGTAAGGTTGGCCAGCGCACGCTGCAAACGTTCTGAACGTATCCGAATCTGCTTGCAAAGCATGAAGACGGGAATGGTCATCAATGCCACGTTCAGCGAGCAGTAGGTAAAAAACAACTCCAGCATTTCGTCCGTATAGTCGGGCAAAGAAGTCATGTGCCTGAACCCGACGAACGTCACGGCATATCCCACCGCAAACATCGGCACCCCGACCAGCAACAGCGTGCGTCCGCTCCAGTCGTGGTGGCGCAGGTAATGGCCTAAAAGCAGATAACCGTTGAATCCGGCAAAGTAGTACAGCATGCCAAACGAATTCCACGAGCACGTGCCCCACAGATACCCGGCCACAAACTCATTATAATAAGGTAAAAGCAACGTCACGCCCCACAAGGCCAGGAAGCCCAGCTTGGCACGCTCCGAAGCCTGTGCCACCCAAGCCGAAAAGATGGGTAAATACAGATACAAGCCTATCAGCAAATAGATGTACCACATGTGTACATCCAATATGGAGAAGTTGAACGGAATGCCTCCAATGTACCCCAGACTGACGGCAAACGACTGACGCATCACATCCTCGCCTGCATAAGGAAAGAAGTCGAGAATCACCTGCGGCTCCACGCCCAGCAGTCCTGTCACCCACGGAAACAGGTTATAGATAACCGACCAGATGAGGAACGGAAAGAATACACGCCCGATGCGCTTCCGGTAGAAAGTTCCGCTACTGCCACTCACCGGAAGCAACAGGGCACCGGTAATCATCACAAACAGCGGCACACACGGACGCAACGCTGCCCCATAAACGGCTCCCCAGAACTTGATTTTACCGATATCGGGCGAAGTACCCGGAAAGAAATTGAAAGGATCGGTGCAATGACAGCACACAACGGTGAACATAGCCACCAGCCGGACCACGTCCAGCCACACAATACGACCAGTGTCTTGTCGTGAAAGAGATTGTTCCATAATGTCTATTCTTCATGATTTCAGCGCATAAAGATAGTAAACGATGGCGATATCTGCCAAACAGTCGCACACAAAAATCCGGCTGAAGCCAACTTTCCCCGTCCGGCAGTTCTCCCCCCTCCAGAAGCACTCTCACAGCCCTTCCGAGAGACACTTGCATTACATTTATGAAACACTTGCACGGCTCGCGAACCGTACAAGTGTTGCTCAGGAGCCGTACAAGTGTTGCTCAAGAACAGGAACTTTCCCATTCCATCCTCAAAGCCCTGTCAGGCACCCCTAAAAAGAGAGCCGCCGGAAGCCTGTCGCAATCAGCAACAGGACTTCCGGCGGCCATCCGTTTTATGGTTTGCATCAGGCAGACTTCCCCATCGGAAAATCTGCCCGACGATTGTTATTACTTGCAGCAACGAGGCTTCAGTTGCTTGAAGAAGTCGTTACCCTTGTCATCGACGAGGATGAACGCCGGGAAGTCCTCCACCTCAATCTTCCAGATGGCCTCCATGCCCAGCTCGGGATATTCGACGCACTCGATGCTCTTGATGTTGTTCTGTGCCAGGATGGCTGCAGGACCACCGATAGAGCCGAGGTAGAAACCACCATGCTTCTTGCAGGCGTCGGTCACAGCCTGGCTGCGGTTACCCTTGGCCAGCATGATCATGCTACCGCCGTGGCTCTGGAACAGGTCAACGTACGGGTCCATACGTCCGGCAGTCGTCGGTCCCATCGAACCGCAAGCCATGCCCTTCGGAGTCTTGGCAGGTCCGGCGTAGTAGATGGGGTGATCCTTGATGTATTGCGGCAGGTCTTCGCCACGATCCAGACGTTCTTTCAGCTTGGCGTGAGCAATGTCGCGGCCTACGATGATCGTACCGTTCAGGCTCAGACGGGTAGCAACCGGATATTTGGTCAGTTCCTTCAGGATGTCGGCCATCGGCTGATTCAGGTCGATACGTACAGCGTCGCCCTCGCCTGCCTGACGCAGTTCTTCGGGGATAAGTTCGCCCGGATGACTGTCCAGCTTCTCAATCCAGATACCGTCTTTGTTGATTTTGCAACGGATGTTGCGGTCGGCCGAGCACGATACGCCCAAACCAACGGGGCACGATGCACCGTGACGCGGCAGACGGATGATGCGTACGTCGTGAGCATAGTACTTACCACCGAATTGTGCACCCAAACCGATGTTGTGAGCCTCTTCGAGCACTTTCTTCTCCAGTTCCACGTCGCGGAAAGCACGACCGTACTCGTTGCCCGTAGTAGGCAGGTTGTCGTAGAAACGAGTAGAAGCCAGCTTCACAGTCAGCAGGTTCTTCTCGGCCGACGTACCACCGATGACGAAGGCAATGTGATAAGGCGGGCAGGCAGCCGTACCCAGCGTCTTCATCTTCTCAACGAGGAAGGGAACGAGCGTCTCGGGGTTCAGGATGGCTTTCGTCTCCTGATACAGGTAAGTCTTGTTGGCCGAACCGCCACCCTTGGTGACGCACAGGAATTCGTATTCCATGCCTTCGGTAGCCTCGATGTCAATCTGTGCGGGGAGGTTGCACTTGGTGTTTACCTCTTCGTACATGGTGAGCGGAGCGTTCTGCGAGTAACGCAGGTTCTCCTCAGTATATGTCTTGTACACACCCAGTGAAAGGGCTTCTTCGTCGCAGTAGCCCGTCCATACCTGCTGGCCTTTCTCGCCGTGGATGATGGCTGTACCGGTGTCCTGGCAGAAGGGAAGCAGTCCCTTGGCAGCCACTTCGGCATTGCGCAGGAAGGTCAGTGCTACATATTTGTCGTTGTCGCTGGCTTCGGGGTCGCTCAAGATCTTGGCCACCTGCTCGTTGTGCGAGCGGCGCAGCATGAACGATACATCGCGGAAAGCGGCATTGGCCATGGCGGTCAGTCCTTCCTTTTCAATCTTCAGGATGGGTTTTCCTTCAAACTCGCTTACAGACACATAGTCCTTCGTAAGCAGATAATACTCAGTCGTATCCTTGCCCTTCTCGAACATGGGCTGATACTTGAACGGAGGTGTTGTTGCCATAATTACTACTTGCTTTAAAGTTGTTATAATCTTGTTGCTTGCAAAGGTAAGAAGTATTATCGAAATATTTCTTTAATCGAAAGCCTTTTCTTTGGCGGCAAAGGAGGTTTTTAGGAATAATTTATTAGCTTCCCTACCAATACATCGTTTCTTCGTACCTGCCTGTACAAGCCTATTTATTCTCCACCTTCTTCATTCTTCCTATCAACTCATCCCCCAGCGCGCTCTTCACCTCGATGTGTTTCAGCACGGCAGTGACAAAAGGATTGCTCTCGAAGTCGCCACGCACTTGTTCGAAGTCCATTTCCTTCTCCAGACGCGAGCCGTCGGCACCGAAACCGGTCATGGAGGCCATGGAGAACTCTTTTTTGGCATCCTCGTAAACCATGCGGTCGAGGCCGATGACAGACTCTTTCCACTTCTCGACGATGCGGATGATGTCGGCAGCCGTCATGGCTTCGGGCTTCACGCCGTAAAACTCTTCCAGCTTCTCATAAGCCCACGTCCACTCGTACGTATAATAGTTGAGGTGCATCCGTTCGAACTCGGCATTAATCTCTTTCAGCTTGTTGACAGAACCGTTTTCAATTCCATCCATCAAGGCATCAATCTCACTCTTTGGAGCTATCAGACCAGAGATATCCACCCATTCGCCCGTACCGATAGAGGTGTCGGGACGAAGGCGGGCACGGATTTCATCATCGTTGCGGAAGTCAATGCCTTCGAGCCGTTTGATGACCGAGTTGCCGAGGAACTTGTGGATAGCAATCTCGTAAAATTTGATGCCCTTGGCCAGCGACGAGTTGCGTATCTTGGCGCTGTGGAAAGAATAGATATCAGACAGTTCACCACTGGCATGACGCAGGTTGAGCAGCGTCTCACGCCCCTTGAACATCTTCTGCACGGTGTAAGGACTAAGCAGGTTATAATTGATGAAGTCCAGCTTGTTGGGATCTTTGCGGCCGTCGCGCTTGGGCCACTTCTGCGCATCACGAATCGTACCGACACTGCGCAGGTTGACGCCCGGCACCAGATATGTAGTGTTGTTCTGCTCGATGAGGTACGAGAATGGCAGGTTGGACGTATCCGAATGGTTGACATGGCGCCCCATGACGAGCGAGAACGCACCCACACGGGCAGGCCACAGTATGTAAGAGTCGGACGTAGTCTTGGCACCACGCTCCAGCGTACCTTGGTGAATGGGGCCGAGCTTGTACATGTGATTGCTCTGGTTAGAGCCCGAACCGGCATTCATAAACGAAAACATACCGGCAATGAGCAGCGTCGACTTATGGTGCGTCACGGTGAACGGTCCGGCAAAGATAGCACACGCCTCACCATTCTCGCCCTGGCAGTTGCTGAAGAACAACGAATCGCTGGCCGAATAGTTATGCCCCAACTTACAGGCCTGCCCCACGAAACAGCGGGTCAGCATCACTCCATCGTCGACGTGCGAGCCGCTGGAGATGATGAAGTCGTCGCAGATGACCCCATCTCCAATGTATACCGGAGCAGCCTCGTTACTGTTGATACTACCGTTATAGAGACGGCAAGTACCAACGATTCGGGCATGGCTGCCAATACGTATGTTCTTGATAGAACCTGTATTCATAATCGTCACATGGTCGCCTATCGTACCCATTGCAGAAGCGTGCTTATTGGCATAGAATTCTGTTATCTCTTTCAGCCGGGCAATGAGTTCGGGACGGTGGCGGTAAAGTGCCATGATATAAGCCAGATGCGCCGACAGCTTATCGTTGATAAGTACCTCGCGGCCACCGGTTTCGTTGAGGACCGAGACCTCGACACCGTTTCCGAAACGCGAAAGGCCGTCGACGAGGATGATATCCACATTCTCAATGAACGTGTCGTGCCCAATCTCGTAGTTGGCAATGTAGTTCTGCACGTTCTCAATGCAACAGTTGTCACCCACAGTGACGTTGTGCAATGTCACGTGACGCAGTCCCGAATGCTTGCGAATGCCGCCCGCCAGTGTAAATTCGGACTGGAACACACCCAGTCGCACCTCACCCGAAAAACGGGTATGATGTACAAATTCGGTCGAAAAGCCTTCCGACACACTTACTTTCTCCCAATCGTCGGCCAGACAAGACTGGCTCTTGAGCCGAAGCACTTCGTCTTCGGTCAGTTTTCTATACGTATTCATTCGATATTCATGGTTTATGCAGGTGTGCCCAATTAAGGAGATACTTTCTTCAGGCACGGATCACACGGAAATTCACAGATTATTCTGATATCCGTGTTTTCCACGTAATCCATAACAGAAAGTCCATAGCCTCTCATTTTAGCACACCTTCGTTATCTCATTCAGTTTGTTTATCCTTGTTTCAGGACTCCCCGAAAACACATGAAACGCAAGCAGAAGCCGCCTGTCTAGGGCCGCATCTGCTTACGTTTCATAGAGATTCAGTTTGTTTCTCTCCGGCAAGGCCGGAGCAATGCGTATGCTTATACTTCTCCGTTTTCGTCGTAGTTCTGGTAAAGGAAATCGTTGTACGGATACTTCTGTACGTGCAGTTCCTTTACACGCTTATATACCGCGTTCTTCATTTCTTCCAGATTAATACGCTCGCGAGCTGAAATGAACAGACAGTTATCTTCCATCTTGGCCATCCAAGTACGCATCAGTTCCTCCAGCGTCCAGTTCTCCTTGGTACGGGGAGTCAGGTCGTCTTCATCCTTCTGAACATAGGTATATGCATCTATCTTGTTAAACACAAGCATCATGGGCTTGCCGGCCGCACCGATGTCGGCCAATGTCTTGTTCACTACCTCTATCTGCTCTTCGAAGTCGGGATGCGAAATGTCTACCACATGCAGCAACAAGTCAGCCTCACGCACCTCGTCCAGCGTCGACTTGAAAGAATCTACCAGATCGGTGGGCAACTTGCGGATGAAACCGACAGTATCACTCAGCAGGAACGGCAGATTATCGATGATGACCTTGCGCACCGTCGTATCAAGCGTGGCAAAGAGCTTGTTTTCGGCAAATACTTCACTCTTGGCCAGAAGATTCATCAGTGTAGACTTACCGACGTTGGTATACCCCACCAGTGCTACACGGATCAGACGTCCACGGTTCTTGCGCTGCGTGGCCTTCTGCTTGTCTATCTCGACCAAGCGTTCCTTGAGCAGCGACATACGGTTCAAGATGATACGGCGGTCCATTTCGAGCTGTGTTTCACCCGGTCCACGAAGTCCCACAGAGCCCTTTCCACCACCGGCACCCGAGCCACCACCCTGACGTTCAAGGTGCGTCCAAAGGCGTTGAAGACGGGGCAACATGTACTTATACTGTGCCAGTTCGACCTGCGTCTTGGCGTTGGCCGTCTGTGCACGCATGGCGAAGATGTCGAGGATGAGCGACGTACGGTCCAGAATCTTCACCTTCAGTTCGCCTTCGATGTTACGTATCTGTTTGGCCGACAGTTCGTCGTCGAAGATTACCATTCCGACTTCTCTCTCTGCCTCTTCTTCATCGTGGATGTATTGTTTGATTTCGTCCAGTTTACCTTTTCCGACGTAGGTCACCGAGTTAGCCTGGTCCAGCTTCTGCGTGAACCGCTTTACGACTTCCGCCCCGGCTGTCTCAGCCAGGAAGGCCAGTTCGTCGAGGTACTCATTCGTCTTACGCTCGTCCTGCGTCTTCGTAATAAGTCCTACCAACACGGCTGTCTCTACCTGTGCTTCGGAAATTACAAATTCTTTCATTGCCATTTCTCTATACCTTATTTATATATATACTGTTCCGATGCTGTCCGTTCCAAAGGTAGCTGTGCGGACAACTGCCCAGCCCCAGCCAATACGCAGCATCATTGCGCGGCAAATATACTGATTTATCGGGAATAATTACTATATTATCTGTCCGAAGTAAACGATCCTACCCATTAATAAAGAAATCCTATCAAGATTTGAAATCCATTTTTCCAACGCTAATGAGAGTGGCAATACAGAGTTATTCTCTTTGGCATACCAGTCATATTTAAAACTAAAAAAGCCGTATTACACTATTTAAGTAATAATACGGCTCTTATTTGGTAATAAAGGATTAATAAATCCTAATAATCGAACATTTAATGTCTATTGCTATATACTCCTCACCTTATTCGGTAAAGTTCGCTTCCATATATTCTTCCCAAGCATCAAGCGAGAAGAACAAAGTAGTAGGATTAGTAGATATACCGGCTCTTCCTTGATCAAATAATGTTTTAACAGAACCAAATAGTGAATTGGGGCCAAAAACAATAGATTCCAACTCGTTATCTCCATTCAATGATACAACGCCTAATGGAAAATCATCCTTTGTACCTTGGAACAGACCATAGGCAGATCCACCAACCAATTCACCATCATCAGAATTTAAGAATACCCCCAAATAGGTGGGTTGCATCATAGCTTCTTTACCATTAATGTCAATTTGTACTTTCACATTATCGTTTACAGTCATGCTTTCATCAACATACGGATAACCGTTGTAAATTCCATTCGCATCTGGATTCTCCGTAGCACCCTTATAAGGATTAAGCATACGAACACGCATACTACCATCCGGAAATTCAGCATATTCAGCACTAATATACCAAGACAATGGATATTCTACCCCATAAATAGCTGAAACAATACCATCTGTATAGATTGCTGTCTCAATCGGATTCCACTTAATGCGGATAATATTACCGCTAACATAAGTCTGCTGATCGGCATAAGGATTGTAACTACCTTCAGTAAACTTCAGTGCATAGCTGTAAGATACACCTATTTCTGCATTAGGGAACTTAATAGTCAACGGCGCTTCAGCTTCACCAGCTTCAAAAGTAACAGTTTCGGGAACTTCAAACACATTTTCCGTATTGCTAAGTACTTCCACAGATACAGTAGCGGCACTTTCAGTATTCGTACGCCCCACTGTCAATGTCATCTCCAAAGCAGCTTCGGGTTCCAATTCAAGTGCATAATTATTGTCTGCCGAAAAATAAGCACCCGGGCAGTTAGGGTCAACAACTGGAGAAGGTTCTCTTTCAATGTCATCAGAACAAGCTGTAAAAGAGAGCAGAGCTCCAGCCAACGCCATCAGGAAATATTTATTAATAGTCTTCATATTATGTTATCTATTTTAAAAGAAAAATTAGTCAGTAACGCCATCTGTAAGTCCCATACCTTCACCCGGCTTAGGCATACTACCTTCATTGTTATTAGCTGTAGGAGGAATGCCGGGGTTAGAACTTGTTTCGGCCTGCGGGATACGCATCAGCAACCAGCCATTATCAGCAGCTACATTGAACGCAAAAGCATCAGGATAATTGGTTTCCACACCGTTCTTTACGCGAACAACGTTCTTACCCAAGCGCATTACGTCGGCCATAGCAAAGCCTTCGCCCCATAATTCTACACGACGTTGGAACCAGACTTCATTTTGAAAATTGCTTGCCGAACTTGCAGTACATATATAATCGGGGTTACGGTATGTTTTGACAAAGTTCTCCAAAATCTGTTTACCTGAAGGAATGTCACCTGCCATAGCTGTTGCTTCCGCCTGAATCAGAATCATTTCTTCGGCACGCATCAAAGGCCAGTCGTTAGCAGCTACATTGTTACCTAATCCTCCATACATACCAAACTTCACATTCGTGTAAGGTAAGAATTTTGCCTTAGCCTGGTTCGGCAATTCCAATGTAGCGATATCGTCACCACTAGCAAGTCCCCTCCAACTTTGTCCAGTCAAGTTATCTGAATGCAAATTGGCATCCACCCACCAGCCTTTACGAACGTCAGTAGAGGGAATCTTGTTAAACAACAGCACGTTAATGGATTTATACGTACCTACACCAGCCGAATATGAACCTTCGCAGAAGGATCCAATAACTCCCGGCCATGAAATCAAACTGTTTGAAGCATTGTAGTCTGCCTCGGTTATTTCGAGCGCCCAAATCCAACCGTTTCCGCTCTCCTGAGAGTCAACGAACATGGGCTTGGTCAGTTCATTTCTTTCATAAGGAGTATAGCCTTCCATTGCTTTGGCTGCGTCATCAGCAGCAGCTTGCCAGTTCTCCATATAGAGGTTGGCACGGGCACGCAGACCGTAAGCCACCTGCTGATCAATTTCGCCGGCATTCTTACGCACAAAACCTTCCAAGTCAGAGATGGCTGAGTTCAGGTCGTTCATTATCAGTTCGTAAACCTCTGCTACCGTAGCACGCGGATTATTAGGATCAGCACTCATTTCTTCGGTCACGATGGGCACACAAGGCTTTTCTTCATTTCCTTTATATTTGAATTGGAAATAAGGAGCTACATTCAGGTAATCGAAAGCACGTGTGGCTTTAGCTTGTCCACGGTAAGCCTTCAATGTAGGATCTTCTGTATCAGCAGGGATGGATTTGATAATATCATTAGCCATTTTTATCTGGTTGTAAAACAAAGCCCAACGCATGTAAGGGTTAGCATACGTATCGCTACGGTCAGAATATTCACTACAAGTAGTAAACCAGTTATATCCGCTGTTTGGACCTACCATATCAGGGCCATTCAGATCGTTGGACAGGCACACGGCAGGATAACCGAAGTCATCTCCTCGTCCCTGACTGCCAAAAACAGGGAACTGTTGCAAATTATTAGCGTACATACCTGTAACTTCAGCGGCAAGGAGTTCTGGATCAGCAGAAACTACTTCCTGCTTTTGGTCGGAAGTGAAAGTACCGCTCTGCGGGAAGGTGTCAAGGTCAACACACGAGGCCAATGATAAGCTTCCGATAGCCAGAGTGGATAATATTTTATTATATGTTTTCATATTTAATTTTTCTATTTGATTAAATGATAGTTAGAATTTCAAAGTAATACCTCCGGTAATGGTTCTCAGTGCAGTGTAAGTAAAATTACCGCTTCCTGTCGAACTTCCCAGACCGAGGAATTGACGCGGGTCAAATCCTTTACGGCAAGAGAATACTGCCAGATTATCGCCTTGCACGTACAAACGTAAGCTAGATACTCCTAATGCTTGCGTCCAGCGTTTGGGCAATGTATATCCTAATGTCACATTGTTCAAACTCAGATAGTCAGAGCTTACAAGGAAACGTGAAGACATACGCTGACTAGAAACGTCGGATACGTTCATACGAGGTATATCACTGTTCGGGTTTTCAGGAGTCCATGCCTTTAGTACGTCTTTGTGGAAGTTCTGTCCCATCAGGTCACCAGTCTGCATCAATGCTTCGTAAGTACCGTCGTATACTTTACCACCAAGCTGATAAGAGAGTTGTACTCCCAAATCAAAACCATAAGCGCTCAACTGAGTGCCGAAACCACCGTATACTTTAGCCAATGTGCTACCCAGGTCAGACTGCTGTGCTTTTTCGTAGTCAGTAGTAATGGTGTAATCACCGTTATCCGGATCAACATAATATTGTGGCAGACCGTTTTCTTTGTTTACACCTGCGTAAACCGGCAGATAAGCATTGTACAAAGAACCGCCCACAGCATAAATGGCATTGCTGTATTTGATGCCCGTTTCACGTACGCTTTCATCCAATTCAGTTATTTTATTGGTGTAATGTGTCAAGTTAAAATTAGCTGTCCATTCCAGATTACGGTTTTTATAAATCACACCGTTAACATCAAGTTCGATACCCTGGTTTACAATAGAACCTACGTTCTTAGGAATGCTTGAATAACCAAATGAAATAGGCACAGGTTGGTTGTAAAGCAAGTCACAGGTTTTACGGTTGAAATATTCTACTGTACCGTTGAAGCGTCCATCGAAAGTTTCAAAATCGAAACCAACATTGAAGGCATGAGAGGTCTCCCACGTAATGTCTTTGTTACCCTTAAATGCAAAAGCCACTGCAAAGTCGCCATTACTGTTGGTTACAGTATATTGGTCGGCATAAGCATAATAGTAAACAGAAGAAGAACCAAGGTTATCATTACCCTGTACACCATAGCTGGCCTTAAACTTCAACATGTCAAGCCAGTCAATACCACTCATGAAGTCTTCCTTAGTCATCAACCATGCTAAACCGACACTACCGAAGTTACCCCAACGATTGTCTGGATGGAAACGTGAAGAAGCATCACGACGATAAGAAGCAGAAAGGAAGTACTTGCCGTCATAGTCGTATTGCACACGAGCCAAATAACCCATCGTAGTATATTCATGTGTATAAGAACTTACAGAAGGAGGAGTATTAATGGTATTGTTTAACTCGCCGATGTAGGGGTTATACATCATTGTATTAGAACCTCCCAAATACTGGATTTTATGACTGTATGATTCGAAACCGGCCAACACGTCAATGTTGTGCATATCGGCCAATGTCGTTTTGTAAGTAGCCATGTACTGTTGGTTTATGTCGAAAAGACGCTGGTGCACTACTGATACATAACCACCACTGGTAGAAGCACTTCCATAGAACGGATTACCGATAGAGTTAGCACGTTGGTTCAGCACGTTGGCACCCAAAGTAGCAGTGATGCTCAAACCTTCAAGTGGAGTAATAGTGGCATACCATTTGCTAGAAAGCTGGTCACTATACGTGTTCTGGTCGTCCAAAGCCATTGTTCCGGCAGGGTTACCCATGAGTGTAGGACGGCTGAAGTTTGTTGAACCTGATCCGAAGTCATAAACTGTCAAACCTCGATTATCTTTCATAATGCTACCGTCGGCATTGCGTACGTACATCGGATAAATGGGGGCTATAAGATTGGATATGTAGAACAAGTTTCCTGTTGACCCCCAATCTGCCTGTCCCGACGGAGATTTAATATTATAATAAGTATAAGCAATATTTGTACCTACTTTCAGCCATTTATTTGCTTGATAGTCAGTTTTTGCACGTCCACTGAAACGTTCGAAACCAGAATTAGCAATGATACCATTATCGTCCAAGTAACCGGCAGATACGTAATAATTCATCTTATCAGAAGCACCCGAAACTGTTACATTGTATTCTTGTCGCAAATTGTTTTTACCGAAGATCTCATCATACCAGTCGTCCGGTGTATAATAGTAAGTACCATCAGAATAACCAAGTTTGGCATTGGGGTTAAGTTTGAAATTTGTTCCAATCAACTTTTCACCCTCGGGAACAGTGTATACCAAATAGCCCAAACCGCCATTCTTGTCATCCAGCAATGTCTTGTCGGCAAAAGCATAAGCCTCAGCAGCTGAAGAACCTGCATAATACTTCGAATTGAACATAGCACGGTAAGTGGTTTCATAATACATGGCCGGATCGGTCATTACGTCGTAGTTTGGCACGCCACGTTTGTTAGAACCCCATTTGGCATCTACAGTAATCTGCGGAGCACCCGAAGCTCCTTTTTTAGTAGTAATCAACACTACACCGTTAGCACCACGTGCACCATAAATAGCGTTAGCCGCAGCATCTTTCAATACGGTCATAGATTCTATATCCTGAGGATTAATGGCGGAGATTTCACCGTCGTAAGGAACGCCGTCCACTACATATAATGGGCTGTTGCTGGCAGACATTGAACCAATACCACGTATGCGGATGCTTGCTGACGTACCAGGCTGTCCACTGCTTTGCGTAATTTGTACACCAGCAACCTGTCCAGCCATAGCATTTGTAACATTTGAGACAGCGCGTTCTGCTATTTTATCAGATTTAATAGTAGAAGCCGAACCGGTAAATGCAGACTTCTTAGCCGTACCATAAGCCACCACCATCACTTCATCCAACATCTCTGTATTCGACTTCAGCATGATACGCATAGTGGGCTTAATTTCAGCCTCTTGCGTCTCCATACCAATATACGAAACTTGCAGAGTTTTCGCGGAACTCAAAATATGCATAAACTTCTGTATATTAATAAAATACAGAAATACGCAAGAACTCTTTCCAAAGTTCAAATATCCTCTTGAACTCCGTTATAGCAATACAAGACTCTTTATTTTGCTACTTGTATTCTACCCGAATAAAAAGTATATATCTGTAAATCAGTGTTTTATACAGCAATTAGATACTTTTTCTTGAACTTCTTCATCTACTTATCGAATGGAAAGACATAATTAGAAAAGCATGGTTTGATTACATACAGAATAAAAGTATTTGACTTATAATAAAATGTTTTTTATGTAGAGCTAATATTTCATATAAACTATAATTACTGTACATATTAATATATAAAACTTATTCTACAACTTTCATCCAATACCCGTTCCCGTACTTCGTATGCACCCTGCGACCCAACTGCGCCAACAGGCGGGCGAACGACGTACACGAACAGTCCTTCAGCGCAGCAGGATATTCCCATACTTCGTATGTACCCTGCGCCCCAACTGCGCCAACAGCCGTGCGAACGACGTACACGAACAGTCCTTCAGCGCAGCAGGATTCTTCTTCTTCACAGTTGCATAGATATCCGCCGCCGACATTAATCTTGCACCCTGCTCGCCCGGCTCGGCGAAGCGGAAGCACGAGCTGACCAGTTCTTCGGCAGGCGTAACGCGATAGAACGGGCGGTTGGCCTGCTGGATTTCGTTTTCCTCTTCCTTGCTGAACCAGCAGCGTTCGCCGTTCTCCAACTCGTGCAGCAGCTGGGAATAAAGCTGTTCATAATCTATCGGCGTGTTGCAGTCGATGGGGTGCTCCAC
>NZ_FR883046.1:34936-35332 GCF_000435115.1 Bacteroides sp. CAG:633
CTCCACACAGATGAAGCGGCGGCTGCCCGAAAGGTCAGTCAACAAGTCGCGGCGGTTGCTGGTGCCGATAAATGAGGCGATGCGAGGCAGCGGTTCTGCTGTGCGGCGATAGGCGCGACGCACGCGCAAGGCTTCCATCTGCACCAGGTTTTTCAGTTGGGGCATCCGGCTGGCGGGCAGGCGGTCGAATTCGTCCAGGTTGATGAGTCCGTACGAGGCCAGTTTGTTCTCCGCCGCCGTGGCGTTGGTCAGGTCAAAACTTTCGGTAAAGTAGTCTCGCAATTGGGGCGGGAGCAGCAGGCGGCAGAAGGTAGATTTTCCCAAACCTTGTGCGGTGCTGACCAGTAGCGGTGCCACACTGTTGGCACGGCGTCCCTCTCCGCCACGGCCCGTCCA
>NZ_FR883047.1:0-52270 GCF_000435115.1 Bacteroides sp. CAG:633
CTGCAAAACTCATGGGGACAGGCTGGCTCAGGTCTGATTGGAGAACTGGAACATCCTGAAACAGAGCTGGAATTCCTGAAAAGAATAAAGAAAACGTTCGAAGTGGGATGTCTGAAACACAATAAACTGACAGGAAGGGAAATACAGACTGTAGCTTTATGTGGTGGTGCGGGATCCTTTTTAATCCCTCATGCCATACGCAATCAGGCAGATGTCTTCATTACCGGTGAAATAAAATACCATGACTATTTTGGCCTTGACACAGAAATACTGCTGGCCGAAATAGGGCATTATGAGAGCGAACAATATACGAAAGAAATATTTTATACAATAATCAGGGATTTGTTTCCCACTTTGGACATACAGATGACTAAAGTAAATACAAATCCCATAAAATACATGTAAAGCAATGGCTAAAGAAGCAAAAAAAGATCCACAAGAACTGACCGTGGAACAAAAGTTGAAAACGTTGTACCAACTACAGACAACCTTGTCCAAAATCGACGAAATTAAAACATTAAGAGGCGAACTGCCGTTAGAAGTGCAGGATCTGGAGGATGAAATAGCAGGTTTAAGTACTCGTATCGAAAGAATTAAATCTGAAATTGCAGAACTGAAGACTTCTATAGCAGGCAAAAAAGTTGAGATAGAGGCAGCTAAAGCTTCTGTTGCAAAATACAAAGAACAACAGGATAATGTCCGCAATAACCGGGAATATGATTTCCTGACCAAAGAAATTGAATTCCAGACACTGGAAATCGAACTCTGCGAAAAGAGAATCAAAGAGTTTACCGCACAGGAACAGGCAAAGACTGCTGAAGAAGCAGAAAGCTCAAACACACTGGAAGAAAGAAAGAAAGACCTGGAAGTAAAGAAGAACGAGCTGGACGAAATTATTTCTGAAACCAAACAGGAAGAAGAAAAACTGAGAGATAAGGCTAAAGACTTGGAAACCAAAATAGAGCCTCGTCTGCTTCAGTCGTTCAAACGAATCCGTAAGAATTCACGCAACGGTCTGGGCATCGTCTATGTACAACGTGACGCATGTGGCGGTTGCTTCAATAAGATTCCGCCTCAGAGACAACTGGATATTCGCTCACGCAAAAAAGTCATTGTATGTGAATATTGCGGACGCATCATGATAGACCCCGAACTGGCTGGAGTAACCCCTGAACATAAAGAAGAGCCAGTAAAGGAAAAGCCGACAAGAAGCAGAAGAAAAATAGCTGACGCTGATTAAAAAAGAATAAAAAAAGTCCGATTTGTCCGCATTACTTTGCAAAAGACAGATCGGACTTTTTTTCATGAGGAAACGCCATGAAACTGAGGACTACATTCATTTTAGTAAGTTATTTGTTTAGTGTAACAACTCTCTGTGCACAAAACACAACATTACAATCCAGAATTTCAGACTTCCTGAAAAACAAAAAAGCTACGGTAGGAGTCTCCGTTCTAACGGAAAGGGGAGATACGCTACTCTATAACAACAATTTACGTTATCCGCTCCTTAGTGTTTTCAAATTTCATATAGCAATGGCCGTTTTAGATAAAATGGATCATGCCGGCACACCTTTGGATAGTATTTTGCACATCAGCTCGTCTCAGCTACAGAAGAATACCTATAGTCCCTTACGAGACAAATACCCCAATCAAGACATCAATATCTCACTACGTGACTTATTGAAATACAGTGTCTCACTCAGTGACAACAACGCCTGTGACATTTTAATAGATTATGCAGGAGGCATCTCAAAAGTAGATAGCTACATAAGAAAGCTGGGTATCAAGAATTTCCATCTTTCGGAAACAGAAAACACCATGCATCAGGATCCGGAAAAGGCACCTTATAACAATTGGAGTTACCCGTCAGAAGCAACCCGGCTGCTTTTCATTGCAGATACAAAAACGCTGTTTGCCAACAATTACAAAGAGTTTCTCACAGAAATCATGCTGGGTACAACTACTGGCACAGATAAGTTAAAAGGCCTATTACCTCCCTGCACTCAAGTAGGGCATAAGACCGGTTCGTCCGATCGGAACCCAAACGGAATGAAGCTTGCAGACAATGATCTAGGCTTCGTCACGCTACCTTGCGGGGTGAAATATTACATTGCAATCTTTGTGATGAACTCATACGAAACCGATCAAGAAAACGCTTCTATCATTGCATTCATCTCAAGACTGATTTACGACGAACTGAATACACGCTATAGCAACCGGTAATCCGGTATGTCCTGCAAAAAGGTATAAGTATTCCGCTCGTAATCCATACGACAACAATAATGTTGTATACCGTTGCTTACCACCAGATAATCTACCTTAAGCACCATATTGTAGCGCGTTATCTGATTGAATACAGCTTGTGTAATCACTACATCCGGTGCTTTGTATTCTACAATCATCTGTGCACTAAGATCGCGACGATAAAGCACAGTATCACAACGTTTTCTTGTCCCATTCAATTGCAACTGTACTTCATTAGCCATTAAAGCCTGCGGATATCCTTTATAAGTCAACAGGAAGTGAACAAAATGCTGGCGAACCCATTCTTCTGGTGTCAATGCTACATATCGGCGACGTATTATGTCGAAAATAGCCTTTTTCCCATCTTTTACGATAATTTTAGCATCGAATGCTGGCAAATTTAACGATAACATTTACTACATTTGTGAATTTAATAATAGATGCATCCTTATTAGAAGGTGCAAAAATAATGAAATCTTATGAAAACAAAGGAAGAAATTGTAGCTAATTGGTTACCTCGTTACACAAAACGTAGTCTGGAAGATTTTGATGAGTATATATTGCTGACTAATTTCAATAAGTATGTAGAAATCTTTGCCGAAAAGTTTAATGTACCAATCTTAGGAAGAGATGCCAATATGATATCAGCAAGAGCTGAAGGCATAACGATAGTAAACTTTGGAATGGGAAGTCCCAATGCGGCAATTATCATGGATTTATTAAGTGCTATTCATCCCAAAGCATGCCTGTTTTTGGGGAAATGCGGAGGAATTGACCGTAAAAATAAAATTGGTGACCTTATTCTTCCCATTGCCGCAATTCGTGGAGAAGGTACCTCCAATGATTATTTTCCTCCAGAAGTGCCGTCACTGCCTGCATTTATGCTACAGCGTGCCGTTTCATCTGCTATTCGTGACTATGGCCGCGATTACTGGACCGGCACCGTTTATACTACTAACCGACGAATCTGGGAGCACGACGACGCCTTCAAAGAGTATCTGAAGAAAACTAGAGCAATGGCCGTCGATATGGAAACCGCAACCTTATTCAGCTGTGGATTTGCTAACCACATTCCTACTGGTGCTCTGCTTCTGGTTTCCGATCAGCCTATGATTCCGGAAGGTGTCAAAACAGAAAAAAGCGACAATCTCGTAACCCAGAACTACGTAGCAGAACATGTAGGCATCGGAATAGAGTCTTTACGTATGATTATCGATGAGAAAAAAACCGTAAAACATCTGAAATTCGACTGGTAAAACCACTCCATTTATATGACAAAACAAGAGATAACATGTGATGATATTTTAAGAGAACTACGCTCAAAACAGTATCGTCCTATCTATTATCTGATGGGGGAAGAAGCATACTATATTGACCTCATCTCTGATTATATCATGGACAATGTTCTGACTGATACGGAAAAGGAATTCAACCTTTCTGTAGTTTATGGTGCAGACGTAGATATCGCTACAGTCATCAATGCAGCCAAGCGATATCCCATGATGTCCGAACACCAGGTCGTTATAGTGAAAGAAGCTCAATCGATTCGTAATATAGACGAACTTTCCTATTACCTGCAAAAGCCTCTCAGATCCACCATACTGGTCATGTGCCACAAACACGGAGTACTGGACCGAAGGAAAAAATTAGCTGCTGAAATAGAGAAAGTGGGCATCTTGTTCGAATCAAAGAAGCTAAAAGAGGCCCAACTTCCGGCATTTATCACTTCCTACATGAAACGTAAAGGGGTAGATCTGGAGCCTAAAGCCACTTCTATGTTAGCCGACTTTGTGGGCACAGACCTTAGTCGGCTGACAGGAGAACTGGAAAAATTAATCATTACACTCCCTAAAGGGCAGACCCGTGTCACCCCAGAGCAAATTGAGCGTAATATAGGTATAAGCAAAGACTATAATAACTTTGAGCTTCGAAGCGCATTGGTAGAAAGGAATGTTCTAAAAGCTAATCAGATAATAAACTATTTTGAGAAAAATCCTAAAACCAATCCATTACAGATGACCTTATCTTTACTTTTTGGCTTTTATTCAAACCTCATGCTAGCCTATTATGCACCAGAAAAATCGGAACAGGGAATTGCCTCTTTCCTGGGATTGAAAAGTCCATGGCAAGCTAGGGAATACCAAACTGCCATGAAACGATACAGTGGCGTAAAGACAATGCAAATCATAGGGGAGATCAGGTATACTGATGCCAAATCAAAAGGAATTGGTAACTCATCATTGACAGATAGTGAGCTTCTTCGAGAATTAATTTTCAAAATACTACACTAATAAGAATAAAATATCCTTATACTTATTTGCCATAACAATAGTCTGTAACATCTTTCGTTTACATATTATCTGCACTACTTACAATCAGCAAGCTGCAAATAAGAAATGAATAGTCGGCAAAACTTATAAGTCCCCTTAGGGGATCTATTTCTTTATAATAGGTTTTTCCGACTTTTCACAAGATTCATTAACGGCAACTTCACTTTTTCCTCTTCTACCATTCATTCCTATTATTAATTCATGCTCAAAGCCATTATTTTCTAGAAGCGAAGTTATTTATAAATAGGAAATCGGATATATTATTCTGTTTTTCAACAGATTATAGCCAAATAAAGCTTTTTAGAATCACAAATTTGCACCCCGATCCAATATCCGGTAAAATTAAGCCCCAAATTTTAGGTTTAACCAGATTTTCTTTGTTTAAACCTAGGTGTTGGCATAATTAGAGAAGATTTAACTTCACAGATTCTTTTTAAATGTAATATTCAATAAAGTAAATCACGAATATTACATTTATAATCATACTTAAATACTACAAATAATATTCCCAAAATACATAAATCTTAATCATCGTACATACTATTCCAAAAGTATAGCGTTTAATCATAAATGTAATATGTATGAGTCAACAGAATACACATTCATATCTATAATAAAATCAATATCAATAGAATCAGCTGATTATAAGGATTATCTATCGTAAAAATTTAAATAAAATATAGCTGATATATAATAATAACCAGTTAATAGAATAAATAAGCCATAATACGATACGATAATCAACTGTATATCATTTATTTATATATGAATTATAAACTAAAAGATTAATATATAAACAGGGTTATTACAATCGTATATATAACAAACGAAATAATTCTATTACTTATGTATAATACTGTATTTACAAAAATATATTTGCTATTGTAATTTTAATACTTTATCTTTGTAATCCATAAAATACAAAAATACATTCATAATAATATATGGTATGAGCATAAAGGACCGATTAAAAATGATTATGGACCGTGAGAAATTAACGGCTGGTGCCTTTGCCGAGAGTATCGGCGTAGCCCAAGCCACCATTTCACACATATTGGGAGAACGCAACAAATATCCAAGTACCGAAGTTATCCTTCGCCTTCACCAACGTTATAGCGATATTAATTTAGAGTGGCTACTGACAGGTAATGGAGAAATGAGCAAAGACTCATCTTCCTCCACTGCTAGTTGCCCGGATTTCGACTATCCCTTATTTGCTGAGAATGCAGAAAATCCGTCCAATGGGACAGACAAAACTGAAAATCGCAAGGAAATCGCATTAGGAACGCCTCAAAACAGTCCTAATAGCATTGTTAGACAAGAAGTTATCTATAAAGAAAAGCCTGCAAAGAAAATAACGGAAATAAGAATTTTCTTCGACGATAATACTTACGAAATATTCAAACCCGAAAAATAATCTGTAAAAATGCCTATTTCCATAAATTGGCGTATCTTTGCCACACGAAGATAAATATCTCTTAATTGAATATGAAAAAATACATTTTAGATCTTATTGTAGCAGAAAACATCAGACTGCATACAAATTACGCTTTACTAAAATTGACCTCATCTTCTCCTCTTCCGGAGATGCGCCCTGGGCAATTTGCAGAAATTCGAGTAGACGGATCACCCACTACTTTTTTGCGCCGGCCAATATCCATCAATTATGTAGATACTTCCCGCAACGAAGTATGGTTCCTGGTTCAATTAGTTGGAGACGGGACTAAGCGCTTGGGAGAGGCAAAAACAGGTGATACGATCAATGTTGTACTTCCTTTGGGAAATGGCTTCACAATGCCTCAAAAAGCTTCTGACAAGCTGTTATTGGTAGGTGGAGGTGTAGGAACTGCCCCCATGCTTTACCTGGGAGAGCAACTGGCTAAAAACGGCCACAAACCCACCTTCCTTTTAGGCGCCAGAAGCAGTAAAGATCTGCTCCAACTGGAGCAATTTGCCCAATACGGTCCAGTCTATACCACTACAGAAGATGGCAGCCATGGCGAAAAGGGATATGTAACACAGCATTCCATTTTAAACCAAATAGACTTTGAACAGATTTATACTTGCGGGCCCAAGCCAATGATGATGGCTGTAGCCAAATATGCCAAAAGCAAAGGTATCAACTGCGAAGTCTCATTGGAAAACATGATGGCTTGTGGTTTAGGCGCCTGCCTGTGCTGTGTAGAAAACACCACAGAAGGGCATTTATGCGTATGTAAAGAAGGTCCGGTTTTTAATATAAATAGATTATTATGGCAGATTTAAGTGTAAATATCGGTGAATTACAAATGAAAAATCCGGTAATGACAGCATCCGGAACATTTGGATACGGTGAGGAGTTTGCAGACTTTATAGATATAGCGCGAATAGGGGGTATTATTGTAAAAGGAACCACTCTTCACAAACGTGAAGGAAACCCATATCCCCGTATGGCAGAAACCCCTTCAGGCATGTTAAACGCTGTGGGACTGCAAAATAAGGGTGTCCATTACTTTGTTGAACACATCTATCCCAGAATAAAAGATATCCAGACCAATATGATTGTTAATGTGTCGGGAGCAACTGTCGAAGATTATGCCGAAACCGCTTCTATCATTAACGAACTTGACAAAATTCCTGCCATTGAATTAAACATCTCCTGCCCGAACGTAAAACAAGGAGGAATGTCTTTTGGCGTAACAAGCAAAGGCGCTGAAGAGGTGGTAAAAGCCGTACGCTCGGTCTATAAAAAAACGCTTATTGTGAAACTGTCTCCCAATGTCACCGACATTACTGAAATAGCCCGAGCTGCCGAAGGAGCAGGTGCCGACAGCGTTTCATTGATCAATACTCTGCTTGGAATGGCTATCGATGCCGAAAAAAGACGCCCCATACTCTCTACCATTACAGGCGGTATGTCAGGAGCAGCAGTCAAACCCATTGCCCTGCGCATGGTATGGCAAGTTGCTAAAGCAGTAAAAATACCTGTCATTGGTTTAGGAGGAATCATGAACTGGAAAGACGCTGTAGAATTTATGCTGGCTGGAGCTTCTGCTATACAAATCGGTACTGCAAACTTCATTGATCCTACTGTCACCATCAAAGTTGCCGAAGGTATCAACGACTACTTGGAAAGACATAAATTCAGTTCCGTACGCGATATTATCGGTGCGCTTGAGGTGTAATAGATTACAACAGCACATCCTTCGCATACAAAAACAAGAAAAGAGGACATTTCAACGAAAGTCCTCTTTTCTTGTTTTCATACAACTTTTATTTCTGTTTCCAGGTTGATTCTCTATTCCCCCAACAAGTCAGGACGAAGTCTTCTGGTACGTTCCAAGGACTGTTGCAGCTCCCATTCCTTTATTTTAGCCTCATGGCCCGAAAGTAAAATTTCAGGAACCTTCCATCCTTTATAATCAGCAGGGCGAGTATACACAGGCGCAGCCAGCAAATTGTCCTGAAACGAATCGGACAGAGCAGATTGTTCGTCTGATATAACACCGGGAATAATACGCACAATCGCATCGGCCATAACAGCCGCAGCCAGTTCGCCTCCGGTAAGCACATAATCTCCTATGCTGACCTCCTTCGTAATAAGGTGCTCGCGGATACGATAGTCGATGCCCTTAAAGTGACCGCAAAGGATAATGAGGTTTTGCGCCAGCGACAGCGTATTAGCCATAGGCTGACAAAACTTTTCCCCATCCGGGGTGGTAAATATTACTTCATCATAGTTTCGTTCTGCTTTCAGGCTGTTGATGCAACGCTCAATAGGCTCTATCTTCATAACCATTCCAGCAAATCCTCCGAAAGGATAATCATCCACACGGCGATATTTGTCTTCAGTATAATCACGCAGATTATGAATACATATTTCCGCGAGTCCCTTGTTCTGAGCACGCTTCATAATCGAACAATTGAAGAATCCTTCAATCATTTCCGGCAGAACTGTGATAATGTCTATACGCATATTACTTGATTTTTTGCAAAAATACAGCAAGTTCTATTTTCACGCAACAAAAGTAAGAATATTCGCAGAGAAACCGCTATTTTTGCATTCAGACAATCGAACCAGATATATTATGAATATAAAAGAAAGAATAGAGGAATTGCGTGCCGAGCTGCACAGGCACAATTATAATTACTACGTGCTGAACGCTCCCGAAATATCAGATAAACAATTCGACGACATGATGCGCGAATTACAGGATCTTGAGAAAGAACACCCTGAATATCAGGATGAAAATTCTCCCACCATGCGCGTCGGAAGCGACATCAACAAAAACTTTACCCAGGTAGCCCACAAATACCCTATGCTTTCTTTGGGGAACACCTATTCGGAAAGCGAAGTTGCCGAATTCTACGAACGGGTTAAGAAAGCCCTGAACGAAGATTTCGAGATCTGCTGCGAACTTAAATATGACGGCACTTCCATATCGCTGACTTACGAGGATGGAAAACTGATACGCGCAGTCACCCGGGGAGACGGAGAAAAAGGAGATGACGTAACGGACAATGTAAAGACCATACGCTGTATACCTCTGGTATTACACGGCAATTATCCTCCTTCTTTCGAAATCAGAGGTGAGATATTGATGCCTTGGGTTGTTTTTGAAGAGCTGAATCGGGAAAAAGAAGCGCGCGAAGAGCCGCTCTTTGCCAATCCGAGAAATGCGGCTTCGGGCACTTTAAAACTACAAAACTCCGCTATCGTAGCCTCGCGCAAACTCGATTCGTACTTATATTACCTGCTTGGCGAGAATCTGCCGTGCGACGGGCATTACGAAAACCTGCAAACTGCCGCGCAATGGGGGTTCAAGATATCGGAACACATGAAAAAAGCACATACCTTACAAGAGGTTATGGACTATATCAACTATTGGGATACGGAACGTAAAAACCTGCCCGTAGCGACAGACGGCATTGTGCTGAAAGTAAACAGTCTGAGACAGCAAAAGAACTTGGGATATACCGCCAAGTCACCCCGGTGGGCCATTGCATACAAATTTCAGGCAGAGCGTGCCCTGACCCGACTGAACAAAGTGACTTATCAGGTAGGAAGAACCGGAGCCATCACTCCTGTTGCCAACCTGGACCCCGTTCAGCTGTCCGGTACCATCGTCAAACGTGCCTCTCTCCACAACGCTGACATCATCGAAGGCCTGGACCTGCACATAGGCGACATGGTCTATGTAGAAAAAGGAGGAGAAATCATCCCTAAAATAACCGGAGTAGACAAAGAAGCCCGTACTATGCTGATAGGCGAAAAGGTTAAATTCATTACCCGCTGTCCGGAGTGTGGAAGCCAGCTGATACGCTACGAAGGAGAGGCCGCCCATTACTGCCCGAACGAAACGGCATGTCCTCCACAAATCAAAGGAAAAATAGAGCATTTCATCAGCCGTCGGGCCATGAATATTGACGGACTGGGACCTGAAACAGTAGACATGTTCTATCGTAAAGGACTGATAGCGAATGCTGCCGACCTGTATACACTTACAGCCGACGACATAAAAGACCTGGAACGAATGGGAGAAAAGTCTGCCGATAACATAATCAAAGGAATTGCCAGCAGTAAAGAGGTGCCTTTCGAAAGGGTACTTTTCGCTTTGGGTATCCGATTTGTCGGCGAAACCGTAGCCAAAAAAATTGCCAAGTCGTTTGCCAATATCGAAGAACTGGAACAAGCCGATATGGCCACTCTGACAAATATCGATGAAATCGGAGAAAAAATAGCGCAAAGCATCGTCAGCTACTTTGCCAACGCTTCGAACCGGCAGCTGGTAGAACGGCTGAAAGAGGCCGGACTTCAGTTTTCGAGAAGCGAAGAAGATCTGAGCGGATATACCGATAAGCTGAGCGGTCAATCCATCGTAATCAGCGGAGTATTCCAGCATCACTCGCGCGATGAATACAAAGCCCTGATCGAGAAAAACGGAGGAAAAAATTCCGGAAGCATCTCTTCAAAGACTTCTTTCATCCTGGCTGGCGACAATATGGGGCCTGCCAAACTCGAAAAAGCCCAGAAACTAGGTATAAAGATAATGAACGAAGACGAGTTTTTGGAACTTATTTCCTAACATTTTTCTAGTGAAAACTTTTTTAATGGTTATATTTGTAGGCTAAATCGAAAAAAATCGTACTTTTGCGAATCATTAAGACATACTTATAAAACTCATGATACAGACAAGATTGAAAGGAATGGGAGTAGCACTGATTACTCCGTTCAAAGAGGATGAAAGCGTAGACTACGACGCACTGATGCGTATGGTAGATTACTTGCTGCAAAACAATGCCGATTTTCTGTGCGTACTCGGCACAACGGCTGAAACTCCCACGCTGACCGAAGACGAAAAAAGAACCATTAAGAAAAAAGTCATCGAACGCGTGAACGGCCGAATCCCAATCTTGCTGGGAGTAGGCGGAAATAATACACGCGCCGTGGTAGAAACGTTGAAAAACGACGATTTTACAGGTGTAGATGCTATTTTGTCTGTGGTACCATACTACAACAAGCCATCGCAGGAAGGCATATATCAGCATTATAAAGCCATCGCCGAAGCTACAGAGCTCCCGATTGTACTTTATAACGTACCCGGACGTACAGGGGTCAACATGAAAGCCGAAACGACTTTGCGCATTGCACGCGATTTCAAGAATGTCATCGCCATAAAAGAAGCTTCGGGCGACATCACCCAAATGGACGACATCATCAAGAACAAACCCGCAAATTTTGACGTTATTTCGGGCGATGACGGCATGACCTTCCCACTGATCACCTTAGGGGCTGTCGGCATCATATCGGTCATCGGAAATGCCTTTCCGCGCGAATTCAGCCGCATGGTACGCCTGGCCTTGCAGGGTGATTATGCCAATGCACTGACGATTCATCATAAATTTGCCGAACTTTTCAAGTTATTGTTCGTCGACGGCAATCCTGCAGGAGTAAAAGCGATGCTAAACGCCATGGGCATGATCGAAAACAAATTGCGTCTCCCGCTAGTTCCAACGCGAATCACCACGTTCGAAGCCATACGCAACATCTTGAATGAGTTAAACATCAAATGCTGATATCACAATAGCAAAGAAAACAAAAAATGGAGTAGAAAGAATGTGGATAGCTTTCTACTCCATTTTTTATTTTATCTCACCTCATAATCCTCAAACAAATAGTCCAGCAAATTCTGCCCAGTTAGGAAAATATTTTTTCCCAGTTAGGAAAAAAATATTAGCTAACTAGGAAATAAATCACGCATAAGTGAGGACCTGTGGATATAAACAAAAAACCCCGACAAATCTCTTGCAGGGGTTCTCTGTGATCGCGACAGGATTCAAACCTGTAACCGGCTGATCCGTAGTCAGCTACTCTATTCAGTTGAGCTACGCGGCCTCTTTGTTTAACGGGTGCAAAGATACAGCATATTTTTGAATTAGCAAACAAATCTCCTATTTTTTTTGAAAAAAATCATTCAATAAACCTATAATTGAATAACTGCCATCCTAACGTAATACCTACATTCCACTCCTTTCTCGGTGAACTATAGTGATTTACGTATGCTGAGATAGCTCCAAAGGGCAAATGGCATACGACGGACAATTCTCCCAAATATTCGAAGCGACTGAATACTTTTCCATAATATGCCTTATTAAAAGAGTTCTTCTTAATGGGGAAAATTGGCACAAATCCATAAAATTCGGTGCGAACCTGAAACATATCATTCAATACATATATCGGCTTAATACCTGCCGCTATGTACTGATTGGCGCGAAAAGCTTCGTTATACATCAATTCGCTGTGTGGAGTAGGCGAAAAATCGCATGCCTGCATCATGGTGGCCGTATAATTCTCCGAAAAATTCTTCGAAGAATAAACAGCCTCGGCCATCCAGCCTAAGGTAAACTTCGGGCTCATGGTATGGTAGGCTTCTTTCATATAAGAAATCTGAAGCCACGACTGCCTTTCTTTCCACGTAGCCGTTTCCGGAGAATTTCCAGGAATAAACTTTTCCTTTCCGGTGAAAATCTGTGCAATCAGTTTTTCATAATAGCCTTTCGTAGCATATTGCCTGGCATTAAGCGTACTCCCATAAAAGCCTATGGCCCCTCCCAACAAACGATACACACTTTGATCCGAACGATCCTTCTCAAAATCGATCACATTCGACTGGAAGTAATTATCCTCCAGTTTTCCTATTCCAAAGCTAAATTCAGCCCGTTTGTTGGCAAGAAAGGGCAAGGAAACCATCAGTTTCAGGAAACGCTCGTCTTTCGAATTAAACGAAGGAATATCGTGCCTCGAAAACAGTTTATCCTTTTTATAATAATCAAATGTACTGATCGAACCGATCAGACGGTAAGAAGTAGGCACACGTGTCGGCAAATCGAACCGAGCCATAAACTGGGCATTATTGTAGATTTTTCCTATCTGCCCGTCAATCGTCACTTCCTTCGAATAATAATTCAAGTTCTGATAACCCACTCCCAAATAAATCTGATTGGAACTGGTAGTAGATACGCTTCCACCAATGCGCACCGAAAAGTTATCTTCCATCTTTACCTTTAACCGGAGGGAATAAAGGTCGGTTTGCGGGTCATAAACCGCATGAGGAATGATTTCCGAAATCATGTTATCGGCCAACAAGCGGAAATATCCCCGTTTCAAATCCTCATAAGTAAACACTTCATGAGGATCGTCATGAAATTCCTTTTTTATATAAGCCTGTTGCTGCTCATTAGCACCCTCAATATAAATGTCACGGAACCGAAATTGCGGAAGATTACTCCGATATACCATTCGCCGCAGACGCACGTTGTCTGCATTTACCCGTCGATGAACACGGCTTTTTATGGAGTCCATGATACTCATCGTACGGTTATAACCGATATCGTGCAACTCGTCCAAGCGGTCAAAGTCCAGCAAACTGACATCATCGTATTTGAAGGTCATCACTATGCCCAACGAATCCGGAATGGAATAGTCGGTCTTTTGCATCACCATATTTTCAATCTGGCTCATCAGATCGTTTTCATTCGGTTTGCTGGGATTCGCAGCTACCACGCTGCCGATGATCACATCAGGATGGAAATCCTCACGCATCACATCTGTAGGGAAATTATTATAAATACCTCCATCATAAGCCAGTATGCTGTCTATTTCGATCGGTTTGAACACAAACGGAAAACTCATAGAGGCCCTGACTGCATCGCCCAGATCTCCCTTACGCATCACCAGAGGCTTCTTATTGTATACATCGGAAGCTATACAGCGGAAAGGAACAAACAAATCGTCAAAATTGCCATGACACGCCGCCGTAGAACGTGCAAAAAGCTCTACGAAGACCAAGTTCATCTGTATAGGATTGACCATACTGGTAGGCAGTCTTAACGACTTGGCACGCAATGAATCCCTAAAAGCAAAACGGATATTAAGAAACTCCGGCGTAGGCCGTCCTTTCTTAAAATAATATTCATACTGAGGTTCCACCTGCCCGGAATACCAGCGTTTAAAGTCGGGAGAACGCAAAAGCGCCTCCATGTCATCGGGCGAATATCCCATGGCATACAAAGAACCGACAATAGCTCCCATGGAAGTTCCTGCGATATAGTCGATGGGAATATTGTTTTCTTCCAAAGCTCGGATAATACCGATATGAGTCATGCCTTTAGCACCACCACCACTTAATACAAGCCCAACTTTCTGAGCCTGCGCTATGTGAAAACAGCACAATGCCAATACCAAAAGCAACAAATATCTTTTCATGGTTTACAACCGACTAATGAGTTCATAGATATGAGATTAATGCTCAAATATAAAAAATAGTCTACTAAAAAGCACGATTTCATCGCGCTTTTTAGCAATGCACCCGAAAAAAGATACTAAAAATCAATATCAACTTCTACCGGACAATGATCGGAACCATATATATCGGTATGTATTTTTGCATCTTTCAGCAACGGTTGCAGACGGTTGGAAGTCAGAAAATAGTCAATACGCCACCCCGCATTCTTTTCACGGGCACGAAAACGGTAAGACCACCACGAATAGATATCTTTTTGCTCCGGATAGAAATAGCGGAACGTATCGGTAAAACCAGATTCCAGCAAAACGGAAAATTTTTCCCGTTCTTCGTCAGTGAAACCTGCATTGCGGCGATTGGTCTTCGGATTTTTAAGGTCTATTTCCTTGTGGGCCACATTCAAATCACCACATACGACAACCGGCTTACGGGCATCAAGCGAAAGAAGGTAATTCCGGAAATCATCTTCCCACGTCATACGATAATCAAGCCGCCGGAGTTCGTCCTGCGAATTGGGAGTATACACGGTAACCAGATAAAAATCGGGCATTTCAAGCGTGATGACACGTCCTTCCTTGTCATGATGCTCAATATCAATGCCTTTCGTAACCTGTATCGGAGTATGGCGGGTAAAGATCGCCGTTCCCGAATAGCCTTTCTTTTCTGCATAATTCCAATAGGAAGTATAGCCCTCGAACTGCAAGTCCAATTGTCCTTCCTGCATTTTGGTTTCCTGCAGACAGAAGAAATCGGCATCCAACCGCTTGAAAGCATCTCCAAACCCTTTATCGTTACAGGCACGCAGCCCGTTTACATTCCATGATATAAACTTCATATACAACAAATTTATAGTTATTCATACATTCTTTCATACCGATAGTCCGACTGTTTCAGGATGCATCCGGAAAACCTTACCTACAAACAGATACGCAACATCCGGCAAATCATATACAAACATATAAAAAACTCTGATAACACTCAAAACTATACAACCACGTTTTTCAATAAAGCGCACAAAAGGAGATCTGTAGACCATATTTTCCACTGGTATGAGCAGCAAACTCCATACACAAAAAAAGAGGATGCATTTCCATAGGAAACACATCCTCCATATATCTGGTAGAAAAAGAATGATTACTTAATGAGTTCCAGGCTTCTCTTGACAAAGTCGTTCAGCGAAGCACCTTTCAGCATACCATTCTGAAGCAAAGCCAAATCGATAAGCTGGCGGATAACTTTGTTCGTTGAAGCATATCCGGCCCAGATGTTCTCTTTCTGCTTCTTCAGTTCTTCCCACTTTTTATCGAGTTCGTTCACTTCGTCTTTCTCTGCTGTAGGAATTTCCTCGTCCTTCTTACCTTCCTGAGCTTTCTTCAACTCTGTCCGGCGGTTATGAACTTCGTCCATTTCCTTCTGAACCGGAGCGATTTCTGCACCACAGGCAGCTTCTTCACCAGCCAACACTTCCTTAACCAGCGGATGATCAGCATTGAGCACCAGATTGAACATGTCTGGCATTTCTCCATAGAAGCTCATTCCGGCCTGGATATTAGCCATTTCCTTCATACGGCGCATGTATTCACTCTGTGTGATCATCACCGGTGCTACATTTTCGCCCAAAGCCTGAGCGGAAACGTGGAAGTCTGCCTTCTCAATCGTAGGCAGCTGACTCTTGAACAAGTGTGCAAGAGCCTCCTGCTTAGCTCCTTCGAGCACTTCGGCTTTCTTGTCTTCCTTCACAATCAGATTGTCAACCACGTCACTGTCTACACGGGTGAAGCGTGCTTTTTCCAGCTTTTGTTCCAGCATACCTACTACAGCAATGTCCAACTGACCGTCCATCAGCAGCACATTATAACCTTTGTTCTTAGCGGCTTCAATGTAGCTGTATTGCTCGTCCTTGTTGTTGGCATACAGATAGATCAGATTGCCGTCCTTGTCTGTCTGATTATCCTTGATCAGCGTCTTATACTCATCGAACGTATAGTACTTGGAGTCGGTGTCGATGAAAAGGGCGAAATCCTTGGCTCTGTCGTAGAAATCTTCCTGAGTCAGCATACCGTAGTTGATGAAAATCTTCAGGTCGTTCCACTTTTCTTCAAACTGCTTACGGTCGTTCTTGAAGATAGATTGCAGACGGTCGGATACCTTCTTAGTAATATAGGTAGAGATCTTCTTCACATTGGAATCACTCTGCAGATACGAACGAGATACGTTCAACGGAATATCAGGCGAATCGAGCACACCATGAAGCAGCGTCAGGAAGTCGGGCACGATGCCTTCGACAGAATCGGTTACATACACCTGATTGCAATAGAGCTGTATCTTATTCTTAGTCAGTTCGATATTGCTCTTTACCTTCGGGAAGTAGAGCACACCGGTCAGATGGAACGGATAGTCTACATTCAGGTGAATCCAGAACAACGGTTCATCGGACATCGGATAAAGATCGCGATAGAACGCCTTATAATCTTCGTCCTTCAGTTCGCTGGGCTTACGCGTCCACAGCGGAGTGGTCTCGTTGATAATGTTATCCTCGGCTGTTTCTACCTGCTTGCCGTCTTTCCATTCTTTCTTTTTGCCAAAAGCAACGGGTACGGGCAAGAAGCTACAGTATTTCTTCAGCAGGGTGGAGATGCGTGACTCTTCGAGGAATTCCTTGCAATCATCGTCGATATAGAGCACGATGTCGGTACCACGGTCGGACTTGTCGCAATCTTCGATGGTAAACTCAGGACTTCCGTCGCAAGTCCACTTCACTGCCTGAGCTCCTTCCTTGCACGACTTGGTGATGATTTCGACCTTCTTGGCTACCATGAAAGCTGAATAGAAACCCAATCCGAAATGGCCGATGATGGCATTGGCATCATTCTTATATTTCTCTAAGAAGTCGTTGGCTCCTGAAAAGGCTATCTGATTGATGTATTTGTCTATCTCTTCGGCAGTAAGTCCCAAGCCACGGTCGGACACGGTAATAGTATCTTTACCCAGTGTGACGTGAATGGTCAAATCGCCCAGTTCGCCTTTATACTCGCCGATGGATGCGAGGGTTTTCAGCTTTTGGGTAGCATCTACCGCATTGGATACTAATTCACGCAAGAATATCTCGTGATCGCTGTACAAGAACTTTTTAATAACGGGGAATATGTTTTCGGTTGTTACCCCAATGTTTCCTTTCTGCATAATAATAGGATATTTTAGGTTTTACTTTTTATTCTTTGTCCAAATGAAAACAAAAAAAATGCCAGCCCCGAAGGAACTGACATTTTGTCTGTATGAGATAGAAATTCTGTCAAGCCTTTTGCATCTTCAGCTCATCTTTGTCGGCATCCCATGTGACACGGATAGTATCACCAGCCTGTGCTTCGCCCGAAACAATCAGCTCGGACAAGCCGTCTTCCAGATAAGTCTGGATGGCACGCTTCAACGGACGAGCTCCGAACTGTACGTCGTAGCCTTTCTTGGCCAGGAATTTCTTGGCTTCGTCGTCCACGTCAAGATGGTATCCAATGGCTTCCAACCGTTCGTAGAGACCCTTCAGCTCAATGTCTACGATGCGTGTGATGGCATCGAGCGACAGTTGGTCGAAGGTTATAATTTCGTCGAGACGGTTCAGGAACTCGGGCGAGAAGGTTTTGTTCAACGCCTTCTGAATAACGCCACGTGAGTATTCCTTATCGTCAGTACGATTCTGTGCGGCAAATCCGACACCACGGCCAAACTCCTTCAGCTGACGGGTTCCAATGTTGGAAGTCAGGATGATAACGGTATTCTTGAAGTCGATCGTACGGCCTACGTTATCGGTCAAGCGCCCTTCGTCGAGCACTTGCAACAGAATATTGAACACATCAGGATGTGCCTTCTCGATTTCATCCAGCAGGATGATGGAGTAGGGTTTGCGGCGCACCTTTTCGGTCAGCTGTCCGCCTTCCTCGTAGCCTACATATCCGGGAGCGGCACCAATCATGCGCGACACGGTATACTTCTCCATATACTCGCTCATGTCGATACGTATCAGTGCATCGTCCGAGCCGAACATATAACGTGCCAACTGCTTAGCCAAGTGAGTTTTACCCACACCTGTAGGCCCCAGGAACATGAAGGTACCAATGGGACGGTTAGGATCTTTCAGGCCTACACGGCTACGCAGGATAGCCTTCACCAGTTTATCGATGGCGACGTCTTGCGCAATGACTTTCGACTGAAGAGCTTCCTTCATACCAGCCAGTTTCAATCCTTCGGCCTGCGCCATACGTTGCACGGGCACGCCCGACATCATTGACACGACGTTGGCTATCTCTTCTTCGCCCACTGTCTGACGGTGATCTTTCAGATGAGCTTCCCAGTCGGCTTTCATCGACTCCAGTTGAGCCGAAAGCTCTTTCTCGCGATCGCGATAGCTGGCAGCCAGCTCAAAGTTCTGCGACTTCACGGCTTCGCCTTTCTGTATGCGGGCTTCTTCTATCAGTTTTTCCTGTTCTTCAATCTCCTTGGGAGCGTTGATATTGGTCAGATGCACACGCGAACCGGCTTCATCGAGGGCATCGATGGCCTTGTCAGGGAAATTGCGGTCGCTGATATAGCGGGCTGTCAACTTGACACATGCTTCCAGGGCTTCGTCTGTATAAGTGACGTTGTGATGGTCTTCGTACTTATCCTTGATGTTCTTCAATATCTGAAGGGTTTCCTCGGCTGTGGTAGGCTCTACCATCACTTTCTGGAAACGACGCTCCAAAGCTCCGTCTTTCTCGATGCTCTTGCGGTATTCGTCCAACGTAGTAGCGCCGATGCACTGTATCTCGCCACGAGCCAGTGCCGGCTTCAGCATATTGGCGGCATCCATGCTTCCTGCGGCAGCTCCCGCACCGACAATGGTGTGGATCTCGTCGATGAAGAGGATGACATCCGGATTCTTCTGCAACTCGTTGATAATGGAACGGATGCGTTCTTCAAACTGACCGCGGTATTTGGTACCGGCCACCACGCTAGACATGTCGAGCATAACGACACGCTTATCGAAGAGGACACGCGACACCTTCTTCTGATTGATGCGCAACGCCAGACCTTCGACAATGGCCGACTTGCCCACACCTGGCTCGCCTATCAGCACGGGATTGTTTTTCTTACGACGGCTTAAAATCTGGGCCAAACGTTCAATCTCGCGCTCACGACCTACGACAGGATCGAGTTTGCCTTCGGCGGCAGCACGGGTAATGTCCGTACCAAAATTATCGAGTACGGGAGTATCGTTAGCTGATTTACGTGCCGTGGTTTGCGCCGTCGACGACGAACTACCTGCATTGCGACCGTTGTCTTGTCCGGAACGGGGCATGTCCATTTCTTCCTCATCATCGTCGTCTTCGGTAAAGCCCATACCCGCATTAGGGTTGGTCGACTTCTTAGTAAGCACTTCGTATACAGACTGATAGCTTACATAGTCGTCATTAAGCACCGTCGCAGCCATGTTGCTCTCGTCTTTCAGGATAGCCAGCAACAAGTGCTCCGTATCGGCCTGTTCGCTTTTCAGCAGACGGGCTTCGAGCATACTCATCTTAAGTATGCGTGTTGCTGTGGGCGAAAAGGACATATCGCCTTCGGACAGCAAATTATCGTCTTCGGCATCTCTCAGTTCGTCTTCGAGACGCTTCTTGATTTGATTCAGATTTGCATCGAGTTTCTCCAGCACTTCTACAGCTTTTCCGCCGCCATCACGCAAGATGCCGAGCAGCAGATGTTCGGGTCCGATGATGCTGTTTCCCAGCCGATTGGCTTCTTCTTTGCTATAAGTCAGTACGTCTGAAACTCTTTGTGAAAATTGACTGTTCATTGATTATCTCCTTTATATTAGGTTATATCCGGGACAAAGATACACATTTTTAGCGTGTGCACATCGCCGTTGCTTAATATTCTACAAATCTCATGCCAAGAATTGTGTGACAAACAGTCTCACGGAGAACCACCAGACAAGGTGTCACCAAAACGAAAGAATCGGTTTCATTTAGGCACAGATTTTCTACTTTAGCCATCATGAGTATTATTCATAACTCGCCAAATAGAATGAAAAAGAAGAGGAAAAGCATCCTCGCAGAGGAGAAAAACGTATGTAAGCCGGCTTCAGATTGCTTCTTGCAAAGGATAACATTACTTTTCGGACAGAAAAACATTGCTTTTGGCGCACCCAAACATCGACTTTCTCACCGCAAAGAGGCACTTTCGTCGAGCAAAAGAGGGAAGAAAACCCTCAAACGAATAAGAAAACCCTCCGAAAACACCGTTTTCGGTCTAATTCTCTTCTATTTCAAATGTAAACATTTCGCTATTCCACTGAATACAAGATAGTAAGACGTTTACCGCTTCATTTTTTTCCATCACTCCCGACATCCGTCCGAAATACGCGATTCTCAGGCAGTCAGAAAAGCAAAGTGTCATTTTGCTAACGGACAGATCCCTTTTTCGAAGAGGGGAGTATACCTTTATTTATATAGTAATATTCACTCCGCTTGCTTCCTGCCAACTTTCTCGCCGAAACTTTCTTTTCGAAATGTTTTCGTATGTCGTAAAAAAGCAGTACTTTAGCGTGGTTTTTCACAAACCACGCAATGTATAATTAATAATCTTTTTAAATGCTTGAACAAGACAGAATTATAAAGATTAACATCGAGGAGGAAATGAAGTCATCGTACATTGACTACTCCATGTCGGTCATTGTTTCGCGTGCCCTTCCGGATGTTAGAGACGGTTTTAAGCCCGTTCACCGAAGAATTCTTTTCGGTATGATGGGATTAGGAAATACATCAGACAAACCTTATAAGAAATCGGCCAGAGTCGTGGGCGAAGTATTAGGAAAGTATCACCCACACGGTGACTCGTCCGTATACGGAGCACTCGTCCGTATGGCACAGCCGTGGGCCATGCGCTACATGCTGGTAGACGGACAAGGAAACTACGGTTCGGTAGACGGCGACAGCGCAGCAGCTATGCGTTACACCGAATGCCGTCTTCAGAAGATCGGCGAAGACATGATGCAGGACATCGACAAGGAAACTGTCGATATGCAGAACAACTTCGACGACTCCTTGCAGGAACCCACCGTCATGCCTACACGCATTCCTAACTTGCTGGTGAATGGTGCGTCGGGTATCGCCGTAGGTATGGCAACCAATATGCCTACCCACAACCTGTCGGAAGTAATCGATGCTTGCGTGGCTTACATTGACAACAACGACATCGAAATCGAAGAGCTGATGAACTACGTCAAAGCCCCCGATTTCCCTACTGGCGGATACATCTACGGCATGAGCGGCGTACGCGAAGCCTACTTAACCGGACGCGGACGCGTAGTTATGCGTGCCAAAGCTGAAATAGAAACCGGCTCGACTCACGATAAAATCGTTGTAACCGAAATTCCTTACGGAGTAAACAAAGCCGAACTCATCAAATCGATAGCCGACCTGGCCAACGAAAAGAAAATAGACGGCATCTCCAACGCCAACGACGAATCCGACCGCGAAGGTATGCGCATCGTTATCGATGTGAAACGCGACGCCAATGCCAGCGTAGTACTGAACAAGTTGTACAAGATGACTCAGCTGCAGACCTCGTTCGGAGTAAACAACGTAGCACTTGTTCACGGACGCCCGCGCCTGCTCAACCTGAAAGACCTTATCAAGTACTTCATCGAGCATCGCCACGAGGTAGTTATACGCCGTACACAATACGACCTGCGCAAAGCCAAAGAACGCGCACACATCCTGGAAGGCCTGATCATTGCTTCGGACAACATCGACGAAGTAATCCGCATTATCCGTGCTGCCAAAACCCCGGCTGATGCCATCACAGGATTGATGGATCGCTTCCAACTGACTGAAATTCAGAGCCGAGCCATCGTCGAAATGCGTCTGCGTCAGCTGACAGGACTTATGCAAGACCAGCTCCACGCCGAATACGAAGAAATCAAGAAACAGATAGCCTATCTGGAAGAAATCCTCGTAAACGACGAGCTATGCCGCAAAGTTATCAAAGATGAATTGCTCGAAGTTAAAGAGAAATACGGTGACGAACGACGTTCAGAAATCGTTTACTCGTCCGAAGAATTCAATCCTGAAGACTTCTATGCCGATGATTCGATGATTATCACCATCTCGCACTTGGGCTACATCAAACGTACACCATTGAGCGAATTCCGTGCACAAAACCGCGGTGGGGTAGGTTCCAAGGGAACAGAAACCCGCGACGAAGACTTTGTAGAGCACATCTATCCGGCTACGATGCACAACACCATGATGTTCTTTACCCAAAAAGGTAAATGCTATTGGCTGAAAGTGTACGAAATCCCCGAAGGAACGAAGAATTCCAAGGGTCGCGCTATCCAGAACTTGCTGAATATCGATGCCGACGATGCGGTAAATGCATACCTGCGTGTCAAGAACCTGAACGATCAGGAGTTTATAAACAGTCATTACGTGCTGTTCTGCACCAAGAAAGGTGTCATCAAGAAGACGTTGCTCGAACAATATTCGCGTCCGCGTCAGAACGGTGTCAATGCCATCACTATTCGCGAAGACGACCGCGTCATCGAAGTACGTATGACCAATGGCAACAACGAAATTATCATAGCCAACCGTAACGGACGTGCCATCCGCTTCCACGAAAGTGCAGTCAGAGTCATGGGACGTACAGCTACTGGCGTACGAGGCATCACGCTTGATGAAGACGGCCAGGACGAAGTTATCGGTATGATTTGCATCAAGAACCCGGAAGAAGAAACCATTATGGTAGTATCCGAACAAGGTTACGGCAAGCGCTCCGATATCGAAGACTACCGCAAGACCAACCGTGGAGGAAAAGGTGTAAAAACACTGAACATCACCGAAAAGACTGGTAAGCTGGTAGCTATCAAGTCGGTAACTGATGAAAACGACCTGATGATTATCAACAAATCCGGTATCACTATTCGTCTGAAAGTCGCCGATGTACGTATCATGGGACGTGCCACACAAGGAGTCCGCCTGATTAACCTCGAAAAACGCAACGACGAGATAGGTTCGGTATGTAAGGTTACTTCCGAAAGTGAAGAAACCAACGTAGCAGAAACGCTGGAAGGTGAAAATATGGAGGAAAACGGAATAGCTAATAATGGAGATCTTTTTGAAAACGATCTTCAGGAGGAGCAAAACGATAACGAACCAACAACCGATGAAAATGAAGAATAGACATAATATTAATTTTAATTTTTCTACAATCATGAAAAAAGTTTTATTTTCAGTGGTTTTATTGCTTGCCGCTGGCTCAGCTTTCGCACAGGAAAAAGCCGTGAAAGAAGCCAAAAGCATCGCTAATGGAACAAACCCCGATTTTGCTAAAGCTGAACAGCTGATTCAGGGAGCTTTGACCAATCCGGAAACCAAAGACGATCCCGAAACATGGAACGTTGCTGGATTCATCCAACGCCGGAGAAGTGAAAAAGAAATGGAGAATGCCTATTTGAGAAAGCCATACGACACACTCCAAATCTATAATAGCGCATTGAATATGTGCAGATACTTCTTCAAATGCGACGAACTTGCTCAGATTCCTAACGAAAAAGGAAAGATCAAGAACAAGTATAGAAAATCGAATGCCGCTACTATGTTGACTGAAAGAAACAACCTGATCAATGGTGGTATTCAATACTTCAACATGGCAACAGGAAAAGAAGGAGCTGAAGCAAAGGAATACAATCAAAAAGCATTAGATTTCTTTGCTACCTATATTGATATTGCAGCTAGTCCGATGTTTGAAAAAGAAAACCTTCTTCAGACAGATACCGTTCTGCCGCAAATCGCATATTATGCAAGTTTGGCTGCAACAAAGAACGAAGATTATCCCAGCGTATTGAAATATGCACCGTATGCTCAGGATGACAAAGAAGTAGGTAAATATGCTATGGAGTTCATTTCTACAGCTTTGAAAGCTCAAGGAGATACTGTAAAATGGGTAACATCACTGAAAGAAGGTATACAAAAATATCCTGATCATCCGTTCTTTTTCGGCCATTTGATTGATTATTACAGCAGTCATAACAAGTACGATGAAGCAATGCAATTTGCAGATGAAATGTTGGCTAAAGATCCTAATAATACATTCTATCTGTATGTAAAAGGGTATTTGTATCATAATATGTACAATGTCCTCAAAGAGCAGAAAAAAGATCAAGAAGCTAGCGATGCCCTGAATAAAGGAATCGAGTACTACCAAAAGACAGTAGAAGTAGATCCTAATTATGCAGAAGCATATTCTAATTTAGGTCTGATTTACTGTCTGCAAGCTCAAGACTTCTCAGAAAAGGCAACTACAGATGTTAACGATCCGAAATACAAAGAAGATCAGGAAACACTGAAAACATTCTATGAGAAAGCAAGACCTTGCTACGAAAAAGCAAGAGCTTTGAAACCCGACCAAAAAGACTTATGGTTGAACGGTTTGTATCGCGTATACTATAACTTGGATATGGGACCGGAATTCAAAGAAATCGAAGATATGATGCCGTAATCATAGAATTGAAATAACAATCATACAATATAGCCCAGGAAATATTTTCTTGGGCTATATTTTTAATAATACTCTAGATTCTTGTATTTACATACTTAAAAGTGGCACATTATACACGGAATATAAAACTTTAATATCAGCATTATGTTTAATATAGCATTAGAAGCAATCCCCTTTCTATCATTTTACACGCCTTATTGCCCAGAAAAAAGCTTGCAACAAATGTTATTAGGATCTATTAGTAAGAACCAGCATTGGTGTATCTGAATGAAAAATCATTTTCCGTGCAATACTCGGATTAAAAAGCCTATAAAATATGTTACGTCTATACGACGTCAAAGCAATAATATCAATATTTTCCTTTTCGATATACTGCTCCAGATTATTTAATAAATCATCATCCTGTACAACATCATAATGAATGTCTAGTTGAGGATATTGCTTATGAAAATATTCTTTTATTCCTCCCAGCTTAATTTCATCCCAAGTGTCCTTAATCCCAGAAAGATGAATTAACGAAACAGAAAACCGGAAGGATTTAAAACTAGCAATCAAAGAATCAAAAGCTATTAAGTCACGTTGATCAAAATTTGTAATAAATGCAATGTGCTTAACTTCAGAGAATTGTCGGAAAGGAGTATTTTCTGGAATAGCTAAAACCGGCACTCGACTCCGTTCAATAACTTCAGCCGTTACACTACCTATTAAATCCAAATCCTTTTGATTCTTACCTCGTGTACCCATAATAACAATACGCGGACAGCAATCTTTCACATAACGTAAGATCTCTTCCTCTGGAATACCCTCACGAAGCACGCACATATACTTGACATTTGGAAATTGTCCAGAAGCAATCTTCTCTTTTACCTTATCCAATAAGCCATTAAGCTCTGCATGTACCTTTTGCAAGATCGTTTTTACATTTTCATCATCTGAAAGCTGATAATTGAATATATCGCCATACGGTAATGATGTTGAATAAATAGGCGTAAAATACACATGTAATAAAATAACCTCTGCACCTGTATTTTGAGCATAATTAAAGCCAAATTCACAGGCTTTCATCGAATACCCCGAGAAATCTACCGGTATTAAGACTTTATTGCTTGTAGATTTAGTCTGAGAAACCTTCCCTCCTACTACATCTTCTGATAGCCAAGCTGAACTTTCTATAATTTTCAAAGCATGAGGCAAATCGCTTTCTTTTATACGCACACGTACTCCAGAAGAAATAACAGGTTGTATCTGATTGACATTATGTATATAGGTTTCAATACCTTCATCTTCTAAAATAGTTTTTAGTATTTGGGCCTTTGCGTATGTCAAAATAGCTAATGTTACTAACTTATCCTCCATAATTCAAGTATTTTATTGAAAATAAAAGAACAAAAAGCACAAATTTCATAGATAACGATTTCACGGAAATACTATTCCGCAAAAATCCGTGAAATTTGTGCTTCTAAAAACTAGTGATCAACAAATCTCTACTCGCAGATTCAAGATTCCTCAGGTGTTGAATTACTATTATTAGCTATTTCATCTAGGATCTTTAAAGCTCGATCCAAAACCGTTGTATCATCAATCATCACTAAACCACCATCAGGACCCGGCTCTAAATGAATACCTACACTTTTCCCTTCTTTAAAATTATGTCCTCCAAAGAAATTACGCACCGTATCAACATTCAATCCTAATTCATCTGCAATACGATGCATACTGCCATTGGGCAATGAGTCTTTTATTTTACGAAGTTCATTAAATGTTATTGTTCTCATATTCATAAATTTAATGGTTAATACTCTGTTTTATTTAATATCGCGGTATAAACTTAAGGAAAAAATAAGAGAAAACAAACAAAATCCCTATCTTTTTGCAAAAAAATAGTTCGTGTAAGCTTTCTCCTACACGAACTATTCCTCAAGTTTATTTCTCAAAAAATTAAATAACTTCAATAGAAGAAGTAGGTACCCATCCTACTTTACCATCCTCCAAACGTATTTCCTTCCATTCACGCATAGAATTGTCTTTAAGTTCTACCTTACTACCTTCATGGAGGATAAATAAGCTTGTTCCACTTTCACTGGGAGTACTTCGTACTGTGACACTTGGCACAAGGACAATAGCCGCATTACGATTCACTAGTACAGCCTTTTGCTGAGATGCAAAAACATTACTTAATACCACTAATATTAAAAATACAATACCGCCAATAAATCCTCCCTTTTTCAAACTTGCCTGTTTTGAGAAAAAGAAAAGAGCAACAGCAACCAAAAAAAGTATAAAGAATAATATACCGCATTTGGCCCATGCATCCACACTTAAACAATTAATCAATGACTTAATCCAAGCAACAAAGAAAATATCAGGAATGGGAGTTATTTTATCAACAGTCTTAGCACGAGCCATTTCCAAATTCACACGTATATCTGTATTTCCTGGATCAAGTAACAAAGCACGCTCATAATTTAATATAGACTTTGCAATATCATTGGTCTTATAATAGCAGTTACCTAAATTATAATATACCTCAGCCGCTTCTCCTTTTTCCAAAAGCGCTTCGTATATCTGAATGGCTGATTTATAATCATTCTTGATATAGGCACTATCACCTCCTGATTTGGTTATGTTTTTACCGCTCTTTTCTGTAGAAAATTCGGTATGCGATCCTATTGAAACAGAATCTTTCCCTGACTGTATTGAATCCAAGGAAATTTCTTCTGCCCATAAAGACATTGCAATTAATAAGTTAAAGGCAAAAAACAATATCTTTTTCATTACTCTTTCCTCCTTGATTAATGTTTAATTGAATTTTCCATTTTGGTAATCACATTCAAAGATGCAGTATAGACCTTATCCATTGCTTGATTATCACTTCCTGGAGCAAAACGTGCAAACTCACAATCATTCAATGCATCTAAAAAGTCTTTTATCAGAGTATCATCAACGCCATACTTACGAAGTTCTTCCTCTATATTATCTTTTGACAAACGCGATACAGGAATACTCAACTTATCACTTATATAACCCCAAAGTGCCTTTAAAACCTCATCATAGAAATCCTCTTTCTTATTCTCCTGCAATAACTTACCTGCCAGCTTCATTCGTTTTACAGCTACTTTATTTGCCTTCTTGGTACGCATTTTAGCTACATTGGCATTAGCAGCTATTTGCTTACGATACACAATAAAGAATACTATAAATGCTATTCCCGGTACCAAATAGAACAAATAATATCCCATTGAACCAAAGAAGAAATCTCCTTTTGGAGTTAATACAACATCGTTCTGCTTGATAAAACGAATATCTTCATTCAAAACTTTCAAGTCTTCCTTATTGGTAAAGTTAGCTATCGTCTGTGCCGCATTACCAGCTCCCTTCTCAACTTGTAACGTATATTCATCCGTAGTCAACACTTTATAAGACTGAGAATGAATATCAAAATAACTAAACTTTATAGATGGAATCTTAAAAGTACCCGCATTACGCGGAATAGCCAAATATTCAATAACCTGACTTCCAGACAGTCCGGCATTAGTCAAACGGAAATTATTTTCAACCTTCGGATCATAGACCTCAAAATCTTCAGGAAATTTCACTTCTGGAGTAGAAAGCAATTTCAGATTTCCCGTTCCAGAAATAACCACTTTTAAGGTAACGGCATCATTAGTCTTCAATTTGGTTTCATTGATAGAAGAAGAAATACTAAATTCACCTACCCCGCCAGAAAAACCTTCAGGTTTACCCGAAGGCAGAGGCTTTGCATTAATCGTTACTTGAGGTGTTATCAGCGTTTTCTTCACTTCTACATAGTTGCTACCCCCATTCAAAAATGCTTCAAACGGATCGTTCACCTGCACTGCTTTAGCTATTGATGCATCAAAACGAGCCGGTTCTATCGTCAATTTACCAGATTGTTGGGGGAAAAGTACAAACTGACGATAAACAGTTGTCTGATAATTCCGGCCTTTATAATGTTCCAAACTCCATCGGCGATCGTTGGGCAATTCTACTTCTTGGGAATGAAAACCTTTAAAATCTGGCAATTTCACATTATCAAAGCCACGTAAATCAACTAATGTATATATCTTATAAGTCAGCAAAAAGGCTTCCTGCTCATACACATTCACTTTACTGGCCGTAGCCGTTATAATTAAATCATCCTTTGAAACAGAAGAGCCGGAAGATGCCTGTCCAGATCTACCACCTCTACTTTGATTTCCAGAAGATGACTGCTGGTCAGCTGGCAAAACCTTGACTTTTACAGAGTTAGACATCATTTGATTACCCCCTGCGGTAATAGAAGCACCTGGAATAGTGAATGTACCTTCCTTATTCGCCATTAAAATATAAGTAAAAGTCAGGTTTTCACTTCTTTTCCCATTAATGCTCTGCATACTATAAGAACGGCTCGGTCCCATAAGTACTTCGAAATCCTTAATAGAAGGCACCCGGAAATCTCTTACATCTTGTGTATTCACTGTATAAGATAGTCTAAATTGGTCTCCTACAGCCACTGCCTCCGGTGCTGATGCTGAAAAAGTAATTTTGTCATCGGCAATAGCAGTATGTACAAAAACAGCCATTAAAGCTATCCATATAAAAACAAATTTTCTCATATATCATCTCTTTTTTATTACCAATCTTTCTCTAAACGTCCTCCTTGGATGACTTGTTGCTGCTTCTTTACTTTGTCCTGAACATCTTTCTCGTCCTGCATCACAGACTTCAATAATTGTTCTGCATTTTCTTTAGACATCTGTTCATTTTGTTTCTGTGACTGTGGAGGTTGCTGTTGTTGATTATTCTGTTGATCCTGCTTATTCTCCTGATCTTTCTTTTCCTGTTCCTTTTTCTCTTGTTCCTTATTTTGATCTTGATTTTGGTCCTGATTCTGCTGATTTTGCTCTTGGTCTTTTAATAGTTTCTGTGCTAAAGCCAGATTATAACGAGTTTCATCATCTTTGGGATTATTGCGCAATGATTCTTTATAAGCTTCCACTGCTTTTGCATAATCTTTTTGTGTCTGAAAGATATCCCCTATATTATGAAATATATAGGCCAGTTTTGATTTATCCTTTTCTATTTTTGCAGCAGCACTATACTGTTCCATAGCCTCCTGTACCTTATTTTGTCTGACCAACGTATTTCCCAAATTATACATTGATATAGAAGATTTTGGATTTACTTCCAACGCTTTTCTATAATTTACTTCAGCATCAACAAATACACTGTCTTTAAAAGCCCGATTTCCTTTACGTATATAATCACGTTCAGCTTTTTGGGCTGAAGCAGAAAATATAGCAGCAAACATCATCAGAACTAGCCCTATGCATCTTTTCTGTAACATAATAATCATTTCTTATTTGAAAATAGATGAATATTTCGGAACAATGGATTTTTACGTTCCAAAATCAACATTTCAACCAATAATAATATCAATATAAACCACGCTACAGCCTGAAACTGCTCATTAAATTCCGTGTAAACTTGAGTCTCGACATCAGCCTTAGCCATTTTATTAATTTCCTGTCCAATAGCCTTTTGTGCATTGTTGGTATTATCAACACGTACATAAAGTCCATTTCCAGCTTTTGCGATTTCCTGGCACATTGCTTCATTGAGACGTGTCACAATCACATTACCTTCACGGTCTTTACGATAATCATTGGTACCCTCCATAGGTATTGGTGCTCCATCAGGCAATCCTACACCAAGCACATTTACCTGGATTCCTTTTTTGGCAGCTTCTGTCGCAGCTTCCACAGCACCTCCTTCATGGTTTTCACCATCTGTAATCACAATTACCGCACGCCCAACTCCTTCTTGCGGAGTAAAACTACGCGTAGCCAAGTTTATGGCAGCACCAATAGCTGTTCCTTGCTTCGATATCAATGACGGGTCGATAGATTCCAAAAACATTTTTGCAGAAATATAATCGCTGGTAATAGGCAGCTGTGTAAAAGCATCTCCCGCAAAAACAATCATACCAACTTTGTCATTTTCCATTTTATCAACCAACTGAGCAACCAATCGCTTTGCTTTAGCCAAACGACTAGGCTGCACATCTTGAGCCAACATCGAATTAGATATGTCCAACGCAATCATTACTTCTACTCCCTGCCGTTTTACCGTTTCAAGTTTTGAACCAAACTGCGGGCGTGCCAATAACAAAGAAAACAAAGCTACCACAAGCCAGATTATTCCGAATTTCACATCTGGACGATACTTTGAGACATCTGGCATCAACATTGCCATCAGTTCTGGATCACCAAATTTACGTATAGCTCGTCTTCTCCTATAATTGGAATACCAATAAAGCAGTGCTAAAACAGGCAACAATAACAGTAAATATAAATATGCAGGCTCTTCAAATCGAAACATTTTTACTAAGATTTAAATTCTACAACATACAAAATACACATCCAAAGAAACAGACCTATGGAATTTTCTTTAGAATGGTATTTCTTAACAGTACCTCCAATAATACACATAAGAAAGCTGCCAACGCAAACCAGCGGTATTCTTCTTGTCGTTTACTATACTCTTTTACATTAAGTTTTGTCTTCTCCAACTTATCGATTTCTTCATATACTTCCTTCAACTTTGAATTACTCGTTGCGCGAAAATAGTTACCATCGGTTGTTCCGGCAATTTGCGTCAATGTCTTTTCATCAATTTCTACAGGCATATTCACATATTGCACTGTTCCTCCTACCGGATAAGGATAAGGTGCCATTCCATTAGTACCTACACCAATGGTATAAACCCTAATTCCAAAACTTTTTGCTATTTCAGCAGCAGTCAACGGAGAAATTTCTCCTCTATTATTTGTTCCATCCGTCAACAATATAACGACTTTTGATTTTGCCTTGCTGTCTTTCAAGCGAGTAACCGCATTAGCAATTCCCATTCCGACTGCCGTTCCATCCTCTATAAGCCCACATTTCACATCCTTGATCAAATTTAGCAACACTGCATGATCAACCGTCAACGGACATTGTGTAAAACTCTCACCTGCGAACAAAGTTATACCGATATTGTCATTAGGACGTCCGTTAATGAATTCAGCAGCTACATCTTTTGCTGCTTCCAGACGATTCGGTTTCAAGTCTTCAGCTAGCATACTGGTAGACACATCAATAGCCAACATTATATCGATACCCTCTATTTCACTATTTTGCCAACTATTAGTTGTTTGTGGACGTGCTAAAACAAGAATAATCAATACCAAAGAAATGATCCGAAGCACAAATGGAACGTGCAACAAATAATTCTTATAACTCTTAGGTGTATGAGCATAGACACGAGCATCTGAAATCTGAAGCGTAGCCTCAGATTTCTTCCTCTTCATAATATACCATAACACATAAGGTATAATCAGTATCAATAAAAATAAATATTCAATATTGGCAAAAACCATGATACTTATAACTTTTACAAATTACAAAATTCAACCTCTACAATGATCTTCATGCAAAATATGAATACAATTCTGTACCTATATATATTAATGAAGCAATAACAGCAATCGACAATACTACAATTCCAGCGCCAAGCAATATTTTCATACGCAATGAACGTTTTTCAATAACCGTAATCTCTGTAGGTTGCGGCTTAGCATTATCATCCTCCTGAACCTTTGTTTCATTAATAAAATCTATAGCATTAATCAGATTTGCATCGTTTTCATTCATTAACGGATTATGCTTGGCAAATTTCACCAAATCAGCTGTTTCAAATAAAGAGCGCAAATCTGCAATTGCATCTTTATCATTAACTTCCAATAATTTAGCAATGATTTCCGAAGAAGTCATTTCCAATGCATTAAATCCAAAACGATCTTTTATATATCCACGAAGTGCATCTGTCAACTCTGTATAATACTCCTTCTGCATACCTTTCTGCCAAACCTTCTCGGCCTTGATTCGTTCAATCTCTTGCAAAGCCAACTGATGTGGAGGCAATTTAGGCTCTACCTTCACTTTTCGAATAATTGGTTTATTATCAAAAATTCGCATAATTAAGTATACAAGGAGAAAACCGAACGGAATCAGCAAAATACCACATGCCATAACTCCATACCAGTCTTTCCAAACAAAAGGTGCAGCCATTACAGGCTTCGGACCATAAAAACGTAATGTATCCAATGGAACGGAATATACTTTCAAAGCCAATGCTTTTGACTGGTACGGTTTATTGTCAACCAAAACCTGCATTGGAGGCAAATAATAAAGAGCGGAATCAAAAGAAGTAATGGTATATTCCTGCTTTATCAACAAACGTTTCCTGTCATTCAGATATTGAGTATCCGGTTTAGCTATGTCTATAATTTCAACTCCTTTTACAATTGTATCTGTATAAACTGGAAAAATCGCACGTTTGTCGGCATCCGTCGAAACCTCTAAAGTGATTTTAGTCTGCTCTCCTATAAGAATCTGCAAAGAATCTATTTTGGCATCTACCGTCACCGACTGAGCTGCCATTCTGCCAGTCAACAGTCCTAACAGCGTTATCAGAAATATAATTTTTCTCATTTCCCGATCAATTTCGTTTTGCAAACAAACTCATCAATGCCTTGACATAATCCTGATCAGTCCGCACTGACACGTTGTCCACATTGCTTTTAGTAAATGTTTCATTCAGTTCAGCCTGCCTATTTACCCACCAGTCATGATGAGCACGGCGCACCGCACGCGAAGAAGTATCAATCCATTGTTCATGTCCGGTTTCTGCATCCTTTATTTTCATCATTCCTATCGCCGGTAATTCTTCAACACGCTTATCATACACCTGTATAGCTACTACATCATGCTTCCGGTTAGCAATTGTCATTGCATTTCTAAAACTCTCCTGATCAATAAAATCAGATAGGATAAAAGCTGTGCAACGACGTTTCATCACATTTGTCAGATATTCCAACCCAAGCCTGATATTAGTTCTTCTACTTTCGGCATGAAAATCTATCAGTTCACGAATGATGTAAAGTATATGCTTACGTCCCTTTTTAGGAGGGATAAATTTTTCTATCTGATCCGAAAAGAAAATGACTCCAATTTTATCATTATTTTGTATGGCTGAGAAAGCCAAAGTTGCGGCTATTTCTGTTACCATATCCTTCTTCATTTGCTTTACCGTACCAAATTCCAAACTTCCGGAAACATCAACCAACAACATCACTGTAAGTTCACGCTCTTCTTCAAAAACCTTCACAAAAGGTTTATTGAAACGAGCAGTAACATTCCAATCGATGTCGCGAATATCGTCACCAAACTGATATTCACGGACTTCCGAAAAGGCCATACCTCTACCTTTAAAAGCCGAATGATACTGGCCTGCAAAGATATTATTGGACAATCCTCGGGTCTTGATTTCAATCTGACGAACTTTCTTTAATATATCTGTTGTTTCCATTGATCCAATCTAAACAATCATTTTCTTTCTAAAGCATAATACCTGTTACATTCATTAGGGTACTTCTACTTTATTCAAGATCTTGCTTACAATCTCATCCGATGTTAAATTACTTGCCTCTGCTTCATAAGTCAATCCTATACGGTGACGCAATACATCATGTGCTACAGCACGTACATCCTCAGGAATCACATATCCACGGCGCTTAATAAAGGCATAACTTCTTGCAGCCAATGCCAAATTAATAGAAGCACGCGGAGAGCCACCAAAACCAATCATTTCTTTCAATTCCTTCAAATCATATTTCTCAGGATAACGTGTAGCAAAGACAATGTCTACAATATATTTTTCGATTTTCTCATCTAGATATACCTGACGCACTACTTTACGTGCCTCGATTATTTCTTCCGCCTTCAGAATAGGTTTAACAGAAACTTTATCCCCACTAATATTCTGACGAATTATTAATTTTTCTTCCTCCAGTTTTGGATAATCAATAATCACTTTCAGCATAAAACGGTCTACCTGAGCTTCAGGCAATGGATAAGTACCTTCCTGTTCTATAGGATTCTGTGTTGCAAGCACCAAAAAGGGCTCTGGCAGTCTAAATGTATCCTTACCTATAGTAACTTGACGTTCCTGCATTGCTTCCAACAAGGCACTTTGCACTTTGGCTGGTGCACGGTTAATTTCATCAGCCAATACAAAATTAGCAAATACCGGACCTTTTTTAACTTGGAAAGCTTCATCTTTCTGGCTATATACCATGGTACCGATTACATCCGCCGGCAATAAGTCTGGCGTAAACTGAATACGGCTATATTGGGCATCAATCAAAGAAGCCAATGTCTTTATGGCCAAAGTTTTTGCAAGTCCAGGGACACCTTCCAACAATACATGTCCATCAGACAACAAACCTATTAACAATGACTCTATCAAATGTTTCTGACCAACAATCACTTGGTCCATACCCGTAGTAAGATTAGTAATGAAAGCACTTTGTCTTTCAATTCGCTCGTTCAACTCGCGAATATCAACTGTTCCAGTCATAAATTAAGCTATTTTTATATTTTCACATTCATTCATTATAATCCGGAATCAAACCGGTATTTTTCTTTCCGCTTTCAAAAGTACGGGAATAAATCAACCATACCAATTAATTTTTATTAAAAAAGCATTGTGCAGTCTTCAGATTAAACTACTTTCATAGAGTTTAGTATTTAACACAAAAAAACAGCACTTTTTTACTATTTCCTGATCAAATCTGGTATTTTTATTGTTACTCCCGAAGGCACGTTGTCCGGATTCTTAATAAGTTCCCGATTATATTTCACTATATAAGGCCATAAAGCTTTTGTTCCGTAGAATCGCAGGGATATTTTTGTTAGTGTTTCCCCCTCTTTCATCGTATAAGTGGCTTTTGTACCAACAATCTCATAATCTGTAGAATCTGGAATAAACAAGTCTTTAGAGGCTTTAACAGCCTTCTTTACATCTTTTTGAGGTGTAGATGAAGCCTTCGGCGCAACCTTCTTTTTTAGTGTTTCCGAATTAACTGTGTCCTGAGTTGTTGCTTTGATTGTATCAGCAATAGCTTTTCTGCAATCTTCATTATTTTCTAAGACAACCGAAGTCGTAGAATCTAACTGAGACTTATTTTTATCCGTATCCTCTACCCGAATTATATCTCTATCCGATATTCTTACCTCATTTTCTTTATGTTGCATCAGGTCTGGCCAGTACATCGCCCCCACAACAGCTATACATATTAATACAACAATAATAGCCGTGCTCACCAAATACTTCATCAACGCCGTACCTCCTCCTTCTTGATGTTCAGAAGAGGTCTCGTTTTTCAGATTTTCAATATTTTCCTCTATGTCCTCTTCCTCCACAGGCATCTTCTCTTCTTCAGGCAATTCTGTTTGTTCTATACTTATTGAATGATTTTCTTCCTCCGATTCCACCAACGTTCTTTCTGGTTCAGAAATATTATTAGTTGAAACCACAGTTGCAGTCTCCTCCTCCTGACATTGCATAACAGAATCCTCTGTTACCGTTTTACTCTCATTGTCATCATCATCTGTACTACTGTCTATCGCAGGCATATCATCAAACACCACATTGTCATTCAATAAAACCGATTCAAAATGAGCAAAAGGTTTATTGATAGCCTCCTTTAGCAAGGTTTCAGGAGTAAATGATATTTTGGCATGCCCCAGAATCTCAAAACGTTCACCCGTATTAATATTGATGCTTTCCCGACTTTCTACATTTATCAATTTAAAGGTTCCCAATCCCCTTATTTTCACATATTTATCTTTCTCCAAAGATTCTTCAATCAAAGCAAAAAACTCCCTCACAAAACTTTCTGCATCCGCTCTGTTCATACTATGTTTTTCAGCCAGCAGATCAATCAAATCCTGTATATTCAGTTTATCCGACATATTTTATGATAAAAGGGAATTATTATTTGAATTTATCCTTTAAAGAAGAACTTGGTTTGTAAGTCAATATCAGCTTGGGAGGTATCAACATACGTTGTTTAGTTACAGGATTCACAGAAATACGTTCTATTTTCTTTTTTACTTCAAATGTACCGAAGCCTTGTATAGAAATAACATTTCCCTCCTGCCACTGTTGTGACATTGACGATAACAGCGAAGATACCAATTCCGAAGTATCTTTTAATGTATATCCCAGTCTAGAAGACAATTCTGTTACAAACTCTTTATTATTCAAAGCTTCTACTTTTAAATATCACATAATAATATCCACACCCACTTATACCCTAAACAATTTCTCCAAAAAGGTCAAAATCATCTGAGCTTAAAATACGAACATTATAAAAACATCCGATTTCTAATTCTCTATCTTGCTTTTCAATCAAAACCTCCGGATCCACTTCAGGTGAATCAAATTCCGTTCTTCCTATATAATAATCACCTTCAATGCGATCGATTATAACCTTCATTATTTGCCCGACTTTGGCTGCACTCAACTCTGCAGATATTCCCTGCTGAATAGCCATCAGTTCGTCCAAACGTTTTTCCTTCACTTCCTGTGGAATGGAATCCTCATAATTCGCAGCCGAATATGTCCCTTCTTCTTCCGAATAGGCAAAAGCCCCCATTCTGTCAAAACGAGCCTTACGGACAAAATCCTTCAGTTCTTCAAAATCCGCTTCCGTTTCTCCTGGGTGCCCGACCATAAGTGTCGTACGCAAGTGAATGCCAGGCACTTCTTTTCTAAATTCTTCTATTAACTTATAAGTATCTTCTTTTGTAACATGACGCCGCATCTTTTCCAACATATTATCGCTAATATGCTGCAAAGCAATATCCATATATTTACAGACATTATCATGTTCACGCATAACCCTAAACAGTTCCTTAGGAAAATGAGCCGGATATGCATAATGCAGACGGATCCATTCGACACCGTCAATCTCTGCAATACGCTCAATCAATTCAGGAAGCATTTGCTTTTTGTACAAATCAACCCCATAATACGTCAATTCCTGAGCAATTATCTGTAATTCCTTTACTCCTTTTGCTACAAGATATTTAACTTCGTCCAATATTTCTTCCATCGGACGTGATACATGACGTCCTGTTATTATAGGTATTGCACAATAGGAGCATTTACGATCACATCCTTCGGAGATTTTCAGATATGCATAATGTTTCGGGGTTGTAAGGGTTCGCTCATTCCGCAACTCTTCATGGTACACCTTTCCTAAATCAGCAAGCAGATTTTTCCAGTCAAATTTACCATAGAACTTATCTACTTGTGGAATTTCCACAGAAAGTTCTTTCAGATAACGTTCCGAAAGACATCCCATAACATACAACCGTTCAAGGTCTCCCTGCTCTTTGGCTTGGGCAAATTCAAGAATCATATTGATAGACTCTTCTTTTGCATCGCCAATAAAGCCGCACGTATTAATAACTGCAATCTGCCCCTTCGGATGTTCGGCATCATGAGTAACCTTATAACCAACAGCTTCTAACTGACGCATTAAATGTTCCGAATCCACCAGGTTTTTAGAACATCCTAACGTTATAATATCTATTGTTTTCCGTCTCATGCATTTCCTCCAAACAAAGAATCTACAAATTCCTTTTTACGGAAAACCTGCAAATCTTCCATTCCCTCTCCTAATCCAATATATTTTACGGGGATTTTAAACTGATCTGAGATACCAATAACAACACCACCCTTAGCTGTACCATCCAACTTTGTAACAGCCATAGCAGTTACCTCAGTAGCCAATGTAAATTGCTTGGCCTGTTCAAAAGCATTTTGTCCTGTAGATCCGTCCAAAACCAATAAAACTTCATTCGGAGCATCAGCAACAACTTTTTTCATAACATTCTTTATCTTGGTCAATTCATTCATCAGACCAACTTTGTTATGAAGACGTCCGGCCGTATCAATAATCACCACATCTGCATGATTGGCTACAGCAGAACTTAGTGTATCAAAAGCAACTGAAGCCGGATCGGCACCCATTTTTTGTTTGACGACAGGCACTCCCACACGTTCTCCCCAAATCACCAGTTGTTCTACAGCAGCAGCTCTAAATGTATCAGCAGCCCCGAGATATACAGTTTTACCAGCTTTTTTAAACTGATAAGCCAATTTTCCAATTGTCGTAGTCTTACCCACTCCGTTTACTCCTACTACCATAATAACATATGGCTTATTCGAAATAGGAGCTTCGAAGTCATCCACATCATCCGAATTATTTTCTGTCAGCAAAGCTGCAATTTCATCGCGCAAAATATGGTTCAATTCTGTCGCATTCATATATTTATCGGTTGCAGCACGTTTCTCAATACGTTCTATAATCTTCAACGTAGTTTCCACTCCCACATCCGATGTTATCAGAACTTCTTCCAGATTATCTAAAACTTCATCATCAACCTTCGATTTTCCAGCCACAGCGCGGGCTATTTTTCCAAACACACTTTCTTTGGTTTTAGACAAACCCTTATCCAAGGTTTCTTTCTTTTCCTTTGAGAAAAAACTAAAAAATCCCATAATTTAAATATTTGTACGACAACATTATGCTACAAAGATATAATAAAACTGACAAATAATAAACACTTCCACCCTTTTTTAAAAAAAGAAATCCTCTCATCGAAAAATCAATGAGAGGATTTTTTATTCTTTATCAGCGCTCCAACAAAACCAAGCACTCTTATAGTTATTTCTTAAAGAAATCCTGTACTTTCTCGTTAGGGACCATTTGTTCATCAAAGATGTAAGCACCCGTCTTCGGAGACTTCACCATCTTAATAACTTTCGTATAAGCACGACCTTCTTTAGAACCTTCGTGCAAACTTGCTACTGTTTTCTTTGCCATGGATTATACTATTTTATTTAATTTCCTTATGAACTGTTACTCTTTTCAGAATGGGGTTATATTTTTTCAACTCCAATCTTTCAGTAGTATTCTTTCTATTTTTTGTTGTAATATAGCGAGAAGTACCCGGCATACCGCTATCCTTCTGCTCTGTGCATTCCAAAATCACTTGCACTCTGTTACCTTTTGTTTTCTTTGCCATAATCAGTATCTCCTCTTACTTTTTAGCCAATAACCTTGATGCTTTTCCAATCGCAATATCCCTTAGCAACAGCTTCGGTCAAAGCAGCATCCAATCCTTTTTTATTAATAATACGCAGCCCGTTAGCACAAATACTAAGGCTGATCCAACAATCTTGTTCTACATAATAGAACTTTTTGTTAAACAAGTTCACGTCAAAAGTTCTTTTAGTTCTTCTTTTTGAGTGTGAAACATTGTTGCCAATCATGGCTTTCTTTCCGGTAATTTGACAAATCTTCGACATTTCTATCTCTATTTTTATAGTTTTTATCTTGCTTATTTCAAACAGAGCGCAAAGTAAGCACTTTTATCGTTACAAAACAAGTATTTCTTAAAATAATTCACTGTATAATAGTATTTTTCTTTATTCCAAACCGTTTCTAAGCATGATAAGGGCATTTTTAATGGCTTTTTCCACATTTCCTGCTCTTCCATCGTCGCCTTCCTGTTTCATGGTAACAATTTCATTTTTATATGCAACTGCTATCCACACCGTACCAACAGGCTTTTCTAAGGTTCCGCCTCCCGGACCGGCAATCCCCGAAGTAGCAATTGCACAGTCAGTTTTCAGCCTATTCATCGCACCTTTTGCCATTTCAATCACTGTTTCACGACTTACTGCACCATACGCAGACAATGTCTCAGGAGATACTCCAAGCAGATTCTTTTTTACCTCATTGTCATACGCCACAATACCTCCTTTAAAATATCCAGAACTGCCTGGTACTGATGTGATCAGTGCCGCAACTCCTCCTCCCGTACAACTTTCTGCGGTGGAAAGGGAGAGATTATTCGCAATCAACAGCTTTCCTATTTCCTCCTCCAGTTTCATATCTTACTAATTATACAGTTCTTTTTCTTGTCATTTCAATGTTACACGCGAATATGCAGGCGCTTCCATCGGACAGAAATCCTTATCCTGGTATTTAAAATAGCCTGTAATGGCAATCATCGCTGCATTATCTGTCGTATAACTGAATTTTGGAATAAATATCTTCCATCCATATTTTGAAGCATGTTCACGAAAAGCATTCCGCAAGCCATTATTAGCCGACACTCCACCGGCAACAGCAACTTCCTTTATATTATATTGTTTAGCAGCCTTACGCAACTTATCCATCAATATATCTACAATAGTAGCCTCCAATGAAGCGGCCAGGTCTGTCTTATGATGTTCTATAAAATCCGGATCATCCTTAATCCAGTCGCGCAAAGAATAAAGGAAAGATGTTTTCAGTCCGCTGAAACTGTAATCCAACCCTGGTATATGAGGTTTGCTGAAACTAAATGCTTTCGGATTTCCTTGGCGTGCCAGTTTATCAATAATAGGACCGCCCGGATAACCCAGACCCATCACTTTCGAACATTTATCAATAGCTTCACCGGCAGCATCGTCAATAGTCTGCCCCAATATTTCCATGTCATTATAGGCTTTTACTAAAATAATCTGCGAGTTTCCTCCAGATACCAACAGGCACAAGAAGGGATAATCAGGTTGCTCCGATTCTTCACCTTCGACTTTAATAAAATGAGCCAAAACATGTCCTGTCAGATGATTAACATCTATCATTGGAATTCCTAACGAAGCGGCAAATCCTTTTGCAAAAGATACCCCCACCAATAAAGAGCCCATCAAGCCCGGCCCTCTCGTAAAGGCGATAGCACTTAATTCTTCTTTTGTCACTCCAGCCCGCTTTAATGCCTCATGCACCACTGGAACAATATTTTGCTGATGTGCGCGCGAAGCCAATTCCGGAACTACTCCTCCATAAGCTTCATGGACAGCCTGACTGGCTATTACATTCGAAAGCAAATAACCATCTTTGATAACCGCAGCCGATGTATCGTCACACGAAGATTCTATTCCTAAAATTACTGTACTCATAGTGTTTATTTACGTTTAAACCTTGCAAAAGTAATGATAAAAGTAGGAAGGATAACGTTTTATTTTATATTTTTGTTGGCCGAACAGAAAAATTAACCGCTCATCAAGAAAGTTAAAAGGATAGTACGTTGGGTTCTTGGTATCATATTAACTTTGTATATCGGGACTATTCTCTTGCTGAATCTGCCTTCTATTCAGCAGGAGTTGTCGTCTATTGTTGCAAAAGAGCTTTCGTCCCAATTGGGTAGTAAAATGACTATCAAGAAGATAGACATCGGACTACTTAATCGTATCATTATCGAAGATCTTCTTTTAAATGACCAATCTGGAAAGGAAATGTTAAAAGTGGCACGTCTTTCCGCCAAATTCGACATAATTCCTTTGCTGAAAGGGAAAATATCCATCAGCAACGTACAACTCTTTGGATTCAACATTTCCTTGGAAAAAGAGACCCCCGAGGCCAAACCTAATTTTCAGTTTGTATTAGATGCTTTTGCCCCCAAGGACAGTATCAAAAAAGAATCCAATTTGAACCTTCGTATCAACTCAGTGCTGATACGGCGAGGGAAATTATCTTATAATGTACTTTCCGCACAGGATACACCGGGAAAATTTAATCCACAACGTATCCAATTGCAAAATATCATAGCCAATATTTCATTAAAAGCCATACAGAACGATTCTATCAATGCCGCAATCAAACGCATGAGTGTAGAAGAAGCCAACTCTGGCTTCGAATTGAAAAAGTTAAGTCTGAAGTTGATTGCCAATGACCATAAAATGAGCATTGAAGATTTTCATGTCGATTTGCCTAACACAGCCTTGGCTATGGACACCATACAAATGCAATACGATAGTCTCAGTGCATTTAAAAACTTTGCGGATGAAGTTGATTTCTCTTTTCGTATTCTGCCTTCTAGCATAACATTGCAAGATATCGCCCCCTTTGTTCCAGCGTTTAAAGAGTTTAAAGAAAAACTTCAGTTAGAATTAGATATCAACGGGAGTATCAATCAATTAGAGTGTCCATATATATCTATTTCATCGGGCAATCATTTTTACCTTAAAGGAGACTTGTCATTACAAAACCTGTCTCAGCCACACAATGCATTAGTTTTCGGTCATCTTACCAACCTATATGCCGATTCAGAGGGACTCAACTTTTTCACCAGAAATTTTAATAAGAAAGAGCTCAATCTCAGTCCTATATTCAAAAACATGGGGTTTGTTGCATTTCAAGGCGAAATATCCGGCTACTTTACAGACCTAGTAACCTACGGACAAGTACGGACCAATTTAGGTACCATCCATAGCGACTTAAAACTTACACTCAATAAAGAACAAAACAACATTTCCTATTCCGGTTCTGTAAAAACAAAAAATTTCGAACTTGGCAAAATGATAGGGAATAATAAAATGGGAAAAATTACTCTCGACTTAAAAGTTAATGGAAACCATCGTAACCAGCTCTATCCGTCTGTCAATATGCAAGGGCTGATCGCATCTGCCGACTACAGCGGATATACCTACGAAAATATAACATTAGACGGAGAATATAAACAAGGGGGATTTAATGGTAAAATTGCGTTGGACGACCCTAACATATTTCTCCAACTAAACGGAAATGTCAATATTGCCAGCAAAAATCCAACATTCAACTTCAGTGCAGATATCAGTAACTTCCGTCCCAATAACCTTCATTTAACCTCGAAATATAAGGACACCGAAGTTGCCGTAAAGGTAAAAGCTGATTTTACGGGAGGATCTATCGATGAAATGAAGGGAGAAATCAATGTAGACAGCTTGACTTTTGTCAGTCCTGACAAAAACTATTTCATGCAAAACCTGAAACTGACAGCTACTCAGAAAGACGAACATAACAAAAGTCTAAACATAACATCCAGTTTCCTCAAAGGCAACATTGAAGGCGATTACTCATATCGCACACTACCGGCCAGTGTGCTCAACATCATGCGCAAGTATGTACCGGCTCTTATTCTGCCTGACAGAAAAACGATTGAAACCGAAAACAATTTCTATTTCGATCTGCATCTGTTCGATACCGAGCTATTATCTACTGTATTTCAAATCCCCCTGAAACTATATACGCACTCTACATTAAAAGGGTATTTTAACGACAAAGCACAACGCATACGTATAGAAGGCTATTTTCCACGTTTTCGCTATGAAGACAAGTTCTTCGAATCGGGTATGATATTGTGTGAAAACCCAGGCGATCAGTTCCACACCAGAATCAGGTTTACCAATCGTAAGTCTGCCGGCTCGGTCAATCTGTCTGTTGACGCCAAAGCCAAAAACGATAGTATACAAACTATTTTAAATTGGGGAAACAGCAGCAAAGTGACTTACAGCGGACAACTTTCTGCCATAGCCCAATTCATCCGACAGCAAAAAAGCGAAACTCCTGCAAGCACTAAACAGCGCCGTTCCAGGTCAAGAACCCCCCAAGCTGCATCGCCTCTTACTACTATTATAAATGTACAGCCCACTGATATCATTCTCAACGATACACTTTGGAAAATACATCCGTCACAGATTGTAGTTGATTCAGGGAAAGTGCACATCAACGAATTTCGTTTCACCCATAAAGAACGCTATCTGCGCATCAATGGCATACTGTCCGATTCGCCTCAGGATACCGTCCGCCTCGACCTGAAGAAAATCAATATTGGCTATGTCTTCGACATTGCCGCACTGAACGTCAACTTCAAAGGAGAAGCCACTGGCCAGGCTTACGCCAATGGCGTACTGAAACAGCCGGTTATGAGTACCAACCTTCATATCCGAAATTTCGGATTAAACGACGGTCTGCTTGGAGATGCTGATATTCAGGGCAAATGGCACCACGACATAAAGGGTATTTATCTGGATGCACATATCCGCGAACAAGAAATAGCACAAAGCCATGTATACGGATTCATATATCCGCTAAAGCCTACCAGTGCCCTTGACCTCCAAATAGAAGCTCATAACACAAACCTGAAGTTCGTCCATCATTATATGAATAGCATTACGCCCGAATTCAACGGACGTGTCAGCGGAAACGTGCATTTCTATGGGAAATTCAAGGCTCTCACGATGGACGGCCGTGTGACTGGCGACGCATCCATGAAGGTAGAAGTTCTTAATACTACATTCTCGCTGAAAGACAGTATTCTGATCACTCCCGACGGATTGACTTTCAACAACAACCGGATTTACGATACTCAGGGACATGAAGGTCGCATGAGTGGAGAGTTGCGCTACGAACATTTCAAGAATCTGAGATATAGGTTCAATTTTTCTGTCAACAACATGCTGGTCATGAATACGCGTGAATCGCATGACTTTCCTTTCTATGGTACTATTTATGGAACCGGCAACGCTACCATATCGGGCAATCAGCTGGACGGAGTCAATATTGACGTAGCCATGACTACCAACCGGAATTCCAGCTTTACCTACATAAAGGACTATGTTTCGTCTGCCGCCAGCAGCCAGTTCATCAAGTTTGTGGACAAGACTCCACGGCGTGCTGTTTTGCAGGATACCCTGCTTCTTTCGGCTTACGAACTGGCTCAAAAAGAGATGGAGCAGGAAGAGGAAGAAAACGAAACCGACATTCACTTGAACCTTCTGGTAGACGCGACTCCGGAAGCCACTATGAAAATTATTATGGACCCGGTTGCCGGAGATTACATCAGTGGCAGAGGAAGTGGAAACATACGGACCGAATTCTATAATAAAGGCGATGTCCGGATGTTTGGCAGTTACCGGATCAATCAGGGAATATATAAGTTCAGTCTTCAGGAAGTCATCCGAAAAGACTTTATCATTAAAGACGGAAGCACCATCACTTTCAACGGTTCACCGCTGAATGCGACGCTTGACATCAGCGCCAGCTATACTGTCAACTCAGCTTCATTGAACGACCTGATTTCAAACGCAAGTGCCTATGTCGATCAGACCAATGTCAAAGTAAACTGCCTCATGAACCTGACCGGCCAGCTTACTTCTCCCGACATCAAACTGGGACTGGAGTTGCCCAACGAACGCGACGAAGTCCAGGCATTGGTACGCAACTACATTCCTACCGACGAACAAATGAACATGCAGATTCTTTATCTTCTCAGCATCGGAAAGTTTTCTCCTGAAAATGTCGATGGAACCCAGAATTCCGATATGATGTCCAGTGTGCTCTCCTCAACCCTGTCGGGACAGCTGAACAATGCCCTGTCACACATCATCAACAGCAACAACTGGAACTTCGGCACCAACTTCAGTACCGGAGAAAAGGGCTGGACGGATGTTGAGTTCGAAACCATGCTTTCGGGACAATTGCTGAATAACCGGCTACTCATCAACGGTAATTTCGGTTATCGCGACAATCCTTTGGCCAATACAAACTTTGTCGGCGACTTTGATGCCGAATGGCTTGTCAACCGTTCAGGCGATATCCGTCTGAAAGCCTACAACGAGACAAACGACCGTTATTACACCAAAACCAACCTGACAACACAAGGTATCGGCATCATCTTCAAAAAGGACTTCAATAAATGGAACGAACTTTTCTTCTGGAACAAATGGCTGCAAAGAAGAAAACAGAAAAAGCAGGCGACAAACGATTCCATTGCCATACCGGCCATTGCACCAGCACAGTCCAAAGTCAAAAGAGAAGGAAGATAAATCCGTAGCTGGTAAGCATTTCACTTCCGGTTCATCACGTCCAGCAGTTTGCCGTATGCGTCGAACGATCTGCGTGAAGCCAGCGAAACGGTAATCATCAGTGAAAGCATCGAAGCAGTGAAGGTGATCACCATAATCATCATCTGATATTTAATGGCTACGTTCGGACTGCTTCCCCCCAGAATCTGTCCGCTCATTGTTCCCGGAAAGGCCACCAGTCCCATCACGGCAATGTTGGCAATCAGCGGACTGAACGACTTGATTATGGCCTGACGGATAAACGGAGCCTGTGCTTCGGCCCGGGTAGCGCCATTGCCCAGCAGATAGCGGTACAACTGCTCCTCCCGTTTCAGTCCGCTATAATAAGTATTCAAAGCTATTACATTGCTCGACAGCATGTTGCCCATCAATATTCCGAATATCGGAACAAAATAACGGGCACTGAACACATTGTCCGGACGCAGAACGATACAGATGAAGTACATGCCTACGCACACTACGCTACACAGAAACCCTACGGATATAGGCATCAACAGAACCTTTTTCTTCAGCCCGGTACGTGCCAAGGCTGTTTGCGATGCCACCAGAATCATGACAACAGCCCACAAGAAATTAATCCACGGATTATCCCATAAAAAAAGATATTTCAGATACATGCCAATAAGAAACAGCTGCACAATCATCCGCGCCGTACCTACAACAGTAGCACGCAGCAGCCCCGTCTTGAATTTCCAGATATAAAACAAAGGAATCAAAAGTAGCAAAAGCCCGATACACAGACTGGAATATGAAATATCAATCGTACCTACTTCCATCATTTCTTCCTCCTCACTATCTTTTTACTTCATTACTATCTGTTGCTGACATCCGGCCGTAAACACTTCATCGTGCGAAACTGCCAATATAGCACTTCCCTTCTCTGCCTGCCGATGCAGAAAACCGAGCACTCTGCCTGTTGCTTCCGCATCAAGAGCCGACGTTGGTTCATCCACCACCATCAGCGGCTTGTTCATCAGGGCGGCTACAGCTATCATCATCCGTTGCCGTTGTCCGCCCGATATCTCGTTCACCCGTTTTTCGTACAGTCTGCGTTCCAGTCCCAGTTCCTCAAAGCAGGCAAACAGACGTTCTTCCGAAAAAGGTGTCACCCGGTTTGCCTTCAAATCGAACGGCAGCCTCACCATCTCTCTGACCCATTCTGACGGCAGAGCCAGTTCTTGCGGAATCCATGCCGTATGCTTACGGATATGATCGACCGTATTTCTCTCCAGCAGCATGCCATTCACCGTTATACGCCCTTCCCGCAAGGGTACGAAACCCAGCACAGCATTCAGCAACGACGTTTTCCCACAACCCGAAGGTCCTGAAATACTTGCCATTTCTCCACAACCCAACTCCAAGTTGAAACCTGAAAAGAGCACTCTGTCACCATAAGCTATGCTGGCATTTTCGATCTGTAACATGTTCTAAACTCATCTTTCTTATTGCACAAAGATAATACTAATATTTTTTTATGCTATCTTTGTCCTGAACTAATTAATTCAACAAACAACAGATTATGATACAGAACGAACGTGACTGCCGCCACGAACACATACTCCACGTGGCCCGACAGATGATGACCGCCGCCCGCACCGCTCCCAAAGGGAAAGGCATCGACGTTATCGAAATAGCTTTGGTTACCGACGATGACATCCGGAAGCTTTCCGACAAGATGATTGCCATGGCCGAAGAGAACGGTATGAAGTTCTTCCTGCGCGATGCCGACAACATCCTGCAAGCCGAGTGTATAATAATAATAGGTACGCGCGCGTGCGCGCAAGGACTTAACTGTGGTCATTGCGGATTTCCGACCTGTGCTTCGCGCCCCGAAGGCGTACCCTGTGCCCTGAATACGGTAGACGTAGGCATTGCCGTCGGATCGGCCTGTGCCACAGCCGCCGATTTGCGGGTCGATACACGTGTCATGTTCTCTGCCGGTTTGGCCGCTCAGCAGCTGGGATGGCTGAAAGATTGTGCCACCGTGTTCGCCATTCCCGTCAGCGCATCGTCCAAGAACCCGTTCTTCGACCGCAAGCCGAAGGCATAACGCGTATCATACAGGATTCACACAGGTTCCCCCGTCGTGCATCCATTCATCATTATCCATCACTACATGTCAACTGAAAACAGTATGAAATCCGAAACCAATCACTCTAAAATACAGAAACCATATCTGCCTGCCGAATGGGCTCCGCAAAGCGGTGTACAACTGACTTGGCCACACGCTGCTACCGACTGGGCATACATGCTCGACGAAGTACAGGAATGTTTCGTCTGCATCGCCCGCGAAATAGCAGCCCGCGAACAGTTGCTGATTGTCACCCCCGAACCCGAAGCCGTCAGCAAACAGATAGCCGACCGTGTCAACATGAACAATGTTCGTCTGGTGCAGTGCCCTACCAACGATACGTGGGCACGCGACCACGGTGCCATCACCTTGCTCGACACAGACGGTCCTGCCCTGCTCGACTTCAAATTCAACGGTTGGGGTCTGAAGTTTGCATCGGACAAAGACAATCTTATTACCCGCCGTCTGACAGAAGCCGGAGCACTCTGCGGCAAGTACGTCAATCGTCTGGGCTTCGTCCTCGAAGGTGGTTCCATCGAAAGCGACGGTTGCGGCACACTGCTCACCACCTCCGAGTGTCTGCTTTCGCCCAACCGCAACGGACAGATGTCGCAAACGGAGATAGAGGAATACCTCCGCAACACCTTCCACGTGCAACAGGTTCTCTGGCTCGACCACGGCTACCTGGCCGGCGACGACACCGACAGCCACATTGATACCTTGGCTCGTCTCTGTCCGAACGATACCATTGCCTATGTACGTTGCACCGACTCTCAGGACGAGCACTACGAAGCCCTCCGCCTGATGGAAGAACAGCTGAAGACGTTCCGCACCCTGCAAGGAGAGCCTTACCGCCTGCTTCCTTTGCCCATGGCCGATGCCGTTGTTGACGACGGCGAACGCCTGCCTGCCACTTATGCCAACTTCCTCATCATGAACGATGCTGTGCTCTACCCTACCTACAACCAGCCGGCCAACGACCGCCGTGCCGCCGAAGTCTTGCAGGAAGCCTTCCCCGGCTACGAAATCGTAGGCATCGACTGCCAGGCACTCATCCGCCAGCACGGGTCGCTACACTGTGTGACGATGCAGTATCCGGAAGGGATTATTGCTTAAAATATTCGAGTTTCTGATTTATATAGATTTGCAGGAGTTAGAAAGATCTGATTAACCTCCAGATTGCATATTAATCCGAAAAACAAAAAAAATATATTTCTAAAAAATCCATTATGAGAAAAATAAAAGTAGGAATCATCCAACAAGCCAATACGGCCGACTTACGGACCAACCTGATGAACCTGGCACACAGCATCGAAGCCTGTGCCGCACACGGGGCACAGCTCGTTGTCCTCCAGGAACTGCATAACTCGTTGTACTTCTGCCAGACAGAGAACACCCAGCTATTCGACCTGGCCGAACCGATTCCCGGTCCTTCCACCGGATTCTACTCCGAGCTGGCTGCTGCCAACCACATTGTGCTTGTCACTTCACTCTTCGAAAAGCGCGCACCGGGACTGTACCACAACACAGCCGTGGTCTTCGACCGCGACGGAAGCATCGCCGGCAAGTACCGCAAAATGCACATCCCCGACGATCCGGCCTATTACGAGAAGTTCTATTTTACTCCCGGCGATCTGGGCTTCGAGCCGATACAGACATCACTGGGCAAATTAGGTGTATTGGTATGCTGGGACCAGTGGTATCCCGAAGCAGCCCGACTCATGGCACTGCGAGGAGCCGAAATTCTGATCTACCCCACTGCCATCGGTTGGGAAAGCACTGATACGGATGATGAAAAGGCACGCCAGCTTGGAGCCTGGATCATCTCGCAACGCGGACACGCCGTAGCCAACGGACTGCCGGTAGTATCCGTAAACCGTGTAGGCCACGAACCCGACCCGTCGGGACAGACCAACGGCATCCTGTTCTGGGGAAACAGTTTCGTAGCAGGACCGCAAGGCGAACTTCTGGCACAGGCCAGCAACGACCGACCGGAGAATCTGGTTGTAGAAGTGGACCTGGAACGCTCGGAAAACGTACGCCGCTGGTGGCCTTTCCTGCGCGATCGCCGCATCGATGCCTACGAAGGTATTGTGAAACGCTTTCTGGACTAACCGTCCGGAAAGCATTATCTAATTCTATGTAAAACCAACTTAACAATAGCCCTATTATGAGCAACATGAATATACCGGGTAATTACGCCGTGTGCATCGCAGGCGGCAGTTGTCCATTGGCCGAACAGTGCCTGCGCGCGCTGGCATACAAACAACTGGCCCAATCGCCCAAACAGTCTGTGTCCATCAGCATCGTCAATCCGAATAATGATGAAATCCGCTATGCCACCGAACAGTGCAAGCAGTTCCGTTCGTCTCAGCCTAAACGTTACGCCAAAGGAATGACGCATCTGTACGACCACATCACCCAACACCATATTAAGACGGTACGCCTACAGGTAGAACATTGCTTCTCCAGCCGCCGGGTCTATTACTACAGCCGCTCGGGCGACATGCTCATTTCGCCCCGAATACAAAAGGCCATTGCCGATATATTCCGGAAAAACGGCATTGAAGAGCCACCCCAATTCGACGATTATATAATGGAATACGATTGGCGTAATTAAGGAAAAACAGTGCAATGCTTACTGCACTATGAGTGCAATAACTACTGCACTGCGAGTGCACTGCCTACTGCACTGTGAGTGCAATAACTGTTGCACTGCAAATGCCTAAGTAGTTAAATTTGTGGGAAGGTTACCTTTTTGTTCATCAGGAAGTTGACCGCACCGTAAACAAACAGCCCCAGGAACTGGGCCAGGTATTCGTTGCACGACAGCCATTCTACCAATATGACAATGAACAGGAACTGTGCCAGATAGGCCATTCCGAAAGCAATAAGAAAGAGCAGCACCTGCCGCCAGGTGTTGCTCTTCTTGTCTGTGGGAAATATCCAGAACTTGCACCAGACGAAATTATGCGTCTGGGCAAGAACATAAGCTGTAATGTTGGAGGCCAGATAGTGAACGCCCAATACGCCCATCATAAATCCGACGGTAGCTGCCGTAATCAGGGCATTCAGCGTACCGATCAGGGCAAAACGGAAGATGCGTGTGGACTCTTTCACTATTCTTTCCGAACGTAAGTTTACTCTTTTACGTCTACTATCAGGTTCAGTTCGTCCAGCTGTTTCTGGTCGAGGTAACCCGGTGCATCAAGCATGACGTCGCGTCCGCTATTGTTCTTCGGGAAGGCAATGCAGTCGCGGATACTGTCGAGTCCGGCAAAGATACTTACCCAACGGTCCAGACCGTAAGCCAGACCTCCGTGAGGGGGTGCACCGAACTTGAAGGCATTCATCAGGAAGCCGAACTGCTCCTGAGCCTTTTCGGGCGTGAAGCCCAGAATCTCGAACATCTTGGCCTGCAGCTTCGCATCGTGAATACGGATAGAACCGCCACCCACTTCGATACCGTTGCACACCATATCGTAAGCATCGGCACGCACAGCAGCCGGATCGGTATCGAGCAAAGGAATATCCTCGTCCTTCGGATGAGTGAACGGATGGTGCATAGCCATCAGACGGCCTTCTTCCTCGCTCCACTCGAACATCGGGAAGTCTACCACCCACAACAGCGCAAACTTGTTCTTGTCGCGCAAGCCCAGCTGGTTACCCATTTCCAGACG
>NZ_FR883047.1:52300-58634 GCF_000435115.1 Bacteroides sp. CAG:633
TCGCACAGCTGCTTACGGGTCTTCATCACATCGTCGCCGCTCAGAATCAGAATCAGGTCACCCGGCTTGGCACCGAAGGCTTCCTTCATCTGCTGCAGAACTTCCTGCGAATAGAACTTGTCTACACTCGACTTCACATTGCCGTCTGCTTCTACGCGGGCATAAACCATGCCCTTGGCTCCGATTTGCGGACGCTTTACAAACTCGGTCAGTGCATCAAGCTGCTTGCGGGTATAGTGTGCGGCGCCTTCGGCACAGATACCGCCGATGTAGGCAGCATTGTCGAATACCGAGAAGCCGTATCCTTTCATAATGTCCATCAGTTCGACGAACTTCATGCCAAAGCGCAAGTCGGGTTTATCGCTACCATAGTACTTCATGGCATCGGCCCACGGCATACGCAGGAACGGTTCAGTCAGTTCCACACCACGCAGTTCCTTGAACAGATATTTGGCCATGCCTTCGAACAGTTCGATAACATCGTCCTGCTGAACAAACGACATTTCACAGTCAATCTGTGTAAACTCCGGCTGACGGTCGGCACGCAAGTCTTCATCGCGGAAGCACTTCGCAATCTGGAAGTAACGGTCGAAACCCGATACCATCAGCAGCTGCTTCAATGTCTGCGGGCTTTGCGGCAAGGCATAGAACTGACCGGGATTCATACGCGAAGGCACTACAAAGTCGCGGGCACCTTCGGGAGTAGAACCGATGAGCAACGGAGTCTCTACTTCGATGAAGCCTTTGCTGTCGAGGTACTTGCGTACTTCGATGGTCATCTTGTGACGCAGCTCCAGATTCTTGCGGACTGCCGTACGGCGCAAGTCCAGATAACGGTATTTCATACGGATGTCGTCGCCTCCGTCGGTATTGTCTTCAATGGTGAAGGGAGGAGTCAGGGCGGCGTTCAGTACGTTCAGCTCGGATACAATGATTTCAATGTCGCCTGTAGGAATGTTGGCGTTCTTGCTGAAACGTTCGTTCACCGTACCGGTAACCTGAATGACATATTCGCGTCCCAGGTGATTGGCCTGCTCGCAAAGTTCGGCATTCACTTCCTCGTTGAATACTAATTGGGTGATTCCGTAACGGTCGCGGAGATCGATGAATGTCATTCCACCCATCTTACGGCTGCGCTGCACCCAACCAGCCAGCGTGACCTGCTTATTGACATCGGAGATACGGAGCTCTCCGCAGGTATGTGATCTATACATATTATATAAAGATTTTAAAAATCAGATTTTCCAATTTAAGATCTGCCTTTTCAGCACATCCAAAAATTCGTGCAAAAATAGCGAAAACTATTCTAATGTAAAGCAAACCGGAACAGTTTTTTAAGGAGCTACTGCTCATTCATCTTTTTCAATTTCCTGATCTGTTCCTTTCCACGGTCCAGCATCGCCTTGTTTTTAGTGGCAATGTCTTCTACAATCGCTTCGTTGAGCTGCTTCAGTCCGTTAATGTAATACTGGGCACGGGCCAGAACGTTCGATGTATCTTTTCCCGCATTACGGGGTACGATCACCTTCAGTCCTTTCTGTACGATTCGCACATCCAGTGTCTCGTTCATCATCACCGGATCGCCGTCGTAATGGGCCACTCCCGGCTTCGTACGGTGAATACGCAGCGACTGGCAGCGGAAAGTCTTGATGCGGCTATTCTGGTCGATGGTTTTATTGAAAAGCTGGAAGGCCAATGCCGGCACATCGAGCACGGTGAACGGTTCGAGAATAGTCACGTCCAGCAAGCCGTCGTCCAACGTAGCCTGCGGAGTGATATAGGCATTGTTTCCATACTGCGACGCGTTGCCGCACGCTATCAGGAAAGCTTTATAACGGGTGGTATTTCCATCCATCTCTACCTCGTAACGTTCCGGCCGGTATTTCAGGCTCTCCATCAGCGTCTTCTCCAGATACATGAGCGGCCCCCTCTTGCCCGCTTGCGAAAACTTCAGGCTGACAAACGCATCAAAGCCCACGCCACAGGTGCAAAAGAAAGGTATTTCGTTGATTTTTCCATAATCAATGATTTCCGTTACCCCTTCATTTATAATATCAATGGCCTTCTTAGGCTCCATAGGAATCTGCAAATGACGTGCCAGCCCATTACCCGACCCACAAGGAATAATGCCCAGTGCCGTCTCTGTATGAACCAGCGACCGGGCTATTTCGTTAATGGTTCCGTCTCCTCCAATGGCTACTACGGCATACACTCCTTCGCGTGCTTTCTCCGCCGCTATTTCCACAGCATGTCCCGCACGTTGGGTATAAAGTATTTCTGCCGTATACCTCTCTCTATCCAGTTTCTCGTCAACCCATTTCAATATCAGTTCCTTGCCTTGTGTCCCCGATATAGGATTGACGACAAATGCTATTTTTTTCATTCCGTCACTCATGCAAAATTCTTCTATGCTGTCATTCTCTATTTAGGCAAAAGTAATATAAATCCTTTAATTTTCTGCAATAGTAAATGTTTTAAAACGCCCGAAGACTGTTTTTTTCAGATAAACAGGACAAAAACCGACATATTTTGCTATCTTTGCCCCCTGTTTTGAAAAGACTTATTTTTAAGAGTTAAATATTTTATTATATTCATGGGTTTACTACAAGACAAATTTGCGAAATATGACCTGCCACAACAATACATGGCTCAAGGGGTATACCCTTACTTTCGCACGATAAACAGCCACCAGGACACAGAGGTGGAAATGGATGGTAAAAAGGTTCTGATGTTTGGTTCGAATGCCTACATGGGGCTGACTTACGACCAACGCATCATCGACGCTTCCAAAGCGGCCACAGACAAATATGGTACCGGATGTGCCGGTTCACGTTTCCTCAACGGAACTCTTGACATCCATGTGGAGCTTGAAAAAGAGCTGGCCGAATTTGTAGGCAAAGACGAAGCACTTTGCTTCTCGACTGGTTTTACCGTAAACGAAGGTATCATTCCGGCAGTAGTAGGACGTGGCGATTACATCATCTGTGATGACCGCGACCATGCCTCAATCGTCGACGGACGACGCCTGTCGTTTGCCACTCAGCTGAAGTATAAGCACAACGACATGGAAGACCTGGAAAAGGAACTCCAGAAGTGTGAACCGGATGCTGTAAAACTGATTGTAGTAGACGGTGTATTCTCCATGGAAGGCGATTTGGCAAACTTGCCCGAAATCGTACGTCTGAAAAAGAAATATAACGCCAGCATTTATGTAGACGAAGCTCACGGACTGGGCGTATTCGGCCGTCAGGGACGAGGCGTCTGCGACCACTTCGGTGTGACCGACGACGTGGACCTGATTATGGGTACATTCAGCAAATCGCTGGCTTCTATCGGCGGATTCATTGCCGGAGACAAAGCGGTTATCAACTGGCTGCGCCACAATGCGCGTTCGTACATATTCCAGGCCAGCAGCACTCCTGCCGCTACGGCTGCCGCACGCGAGGCACTTCACATCATCAAGTCGGAACCGGAACGTATCCAACGCCTGTGGGATATCACCAACTATGCTCTGAAGAGATTCCGCGATGCAGGATTCGAAATCGGCGATACAGAGTCACCTATCATCCCCTTGTACGTACGCGATACGGACAAGACGTTCATGGTGACCAAACTGGCATTTGACGAAGGCATCTTCATCAATCCGGTGATACCGCCTGCATGCGCTCCGCAAGATACGTTGGTACGTGTAGCCCTGATGGCTACCCACACCAAAGAGCAGGTCGACTATGCAGTTGACAAGCTGACGAAATGCTTCAAACAACTGGATATTATCAAGTAAACACTGACAAATAGACATTCCTATTTTTAATAAGAGGGCACATCCGCCAGTGGATGTGCCCTCTATTCTTTTTATATTTCAACTAGTCTTACAGGTTTGCCTCGGCCACTACCTGTCCGTCGAACAGGTTGATGATGCGATCGGCAAAGCCGGCATCGTGCTGCGAGTGTGTCACCATGACGATGGTCGTGCCTTCCTTGTTCAGTTCCTTCAGCAAGTCCATCACTTCCTTACCGTTCTTCGAGTCAAGGTTACCGGTAGGCTCGTCGGCCAGAATCAGCTTCGGGTTGGCCACCACGGCACGAGCAATGGCTACACGCTGCTGCTGACCGCCGGAAAGCTGCTGCGGGAAGTGTTTGGAGCGGTGACTGATGGCCATACGCTCCATTGCCTGCTCAATACGACGTTTGCGTTCGCTGGCAGGTACGCCCATATAGAGCAGTGGCAACTCAATGTTCTCATACACATTCAGTTCGTCAATCAGGTTGAAGCTTTGGAAGACGAAACCGATGACACCCTTGCGCAAACTGGTGCGCTGCGCCTCGGTATATTTCGATACTTCCGTTCCGTTCAGGTAGTATTCGCCCGATGTAGGATTGTCCAGCAACCCAAGTATGTTGAGCAGTGTGGACTTACCGCAACCCGACGGTCCCATGATAGCTACAAATTCACCTTCGTTCACTTCGATATTCACATTGTTCAAAGCCAATGTCTGTACTTCTTCCGTACGGAAGATCTTCTGCAAATTTACAGTCTTAATCATAATCTTTCAGTTTTAATGTCTTTCCCATTTGATGGGAAAAGACGGGTTAAATATACAGTTAATTTTATAATTAGTCTTTCTTTTGTCTATTATCAATTCACTCCTATTTATATTCATCCTCTTCCCCCCTCTCCTTGGGAGAGGGGACGGGGGTGAGGCCAAACCATCCTTCCCTTTCGTTCTCCTCCGGATCCGTCCGATACACGGCGTTGGCATACGCATCGCCCTGCTGGTTATACGTCAGTCGGAAGTTCGTTGCCGGTCTTACGTTTACCTTCCGTCTCTTCAGCTTATAGGGTGGAATCATCATGATCACCTTGAATCCTCCGTTCGCCTTTCCTTTGTCACTATATTGTCCGTACACACCCACCGTGCAGTGCCTGAAGTGTCTCATCACCTCTGCCACCGCCCCGTAGTCCTCGTACAGAAACCGTCCGCCCCGCGCCCTGAACTGCGTGTTCCAGCGGTTCAGATACACATCCGCACCCACCAGTGCGATCACCCGTTCCGGCGTGCTGGCAGCCCATCCCGTAGCCATCGAGCAGAAGCCCGTCAGACCCGCCTGCGCCTCCAGTGCCAGTGCCCGGTTCACCACGTACATGCCCTTCGCATCCACGCCGTAGCGTTCGTCGTCAAACAGACCACCCGTCACCCTCAGGTACCACCGTTCCCCCCAGTGCGCTTCCTTCGACAGGGCCGCCATGTTCAGCCTCACCCGTTTGTAGTACGCCCCATACTGGTTCACCACCGGCACCATCGCTTGCGCCGTCGCCTGCCATCCTTTTCCCATGTTCCATTTCACGCCCGGCGTCAGGTTTATCAGAAAGTCATACACCCTTCCGTTGTGAAACAGATCCCGGTAGTTGAAGTCCACCCCCATAAACAGGTCCACCTGGCCCGCCGGAATGGCCGGTTGTGCCACTGCTGTCATCCGGTATACCCCCGTCAGCACAGCCACGATGCAAGCCAGCCTTATCAGTTCCTTCCTCATGCCCTTACCTTCGGTTGCTTCTTGCTCCTTCTCCATTCTCCCCACAGCAGTCCGGGTAGTGTCGACACAATGCCCCAGCAACGTTTCAGCTGCTTCTTCGGTTCCTTGTAGATGCGGTGTACAAACTCCAGGTGATGCTTCACCATCCATTCCGGCGCCCGCTGCACGTCCGTTCCGCTGTAGAACTTAAAGGCAGCCCCCACCGCTATCATCACCCCCCGTTTCAGGTGCGGTTTCAGCAGACTCATGAAGATCTCCTGCTTCGGTGCACCCAAGGCCACCCATACGATGTCCGCTCCGTCCTCCTCGATGGTGCGTGCTATCTCCGGGTAGTCAAAGTCCTCCACCTTTCTGAAAGGCAACTCTATGAACTTCATTCCCTTCACCTCCGGGTTCATCTCCGCCAGCCTGTTCTGCAGCCCGTCCAGCGTCTCCTGCGAAGTCCCCATGAAAATCATGCGATACTTCCGTCCCGCCACGATGTCCCTGAAGATCTGGCTTCCGCAGTACTGTTCATACCTCTTTCCATAGATCCACTTCAGGTACAGCGGCACATAGCTGCTGTCGCAGATGGCGAACATTCCCCCGTTCACCACCTTCAGGTATTCCGGGTTCCGGTTTGCGTGGTCCAGAATCACTCCGTCCGCCACGCAGATGTAGTCCGCCTTTCCTTCCTTCACCTGCCGGTCGATGCGTTCCCACACCGCCTTGCGGTCAAATTCATATCGGATGTTGAAATACGTTTGCATATCGTTAATCAGTTATTTTTTCGTGAAAACAATAAAAAAATCCACTCCTT
>NZ_FR883048.1:0-20346 GCF_000435115.1 Bacteroides sp. CAG:633
TCTAGCCGAGCCATGCAAGCGTGGCAGTTGTGCTATGCAGGCATGGTTGGTATATATTATGTATATGAACATATTTTCACATCGGACGGGTGTTTTCGGGAGGAAAGTTTTATATTTGCATCGAATTGCCTTCTTCCGTTTGTACGGCTTCGAAGGCCGAAAATAGAATCGTATGAAAGTTATAGATTTTGCAGAAACCAATTCGGTCATCAATCAGTATGTGGCCGAAATCCGCGATGTGGATATACAGAAAGAACGTTTGCGCTTTCGCCGTAACATCGAACGTATCGGCGAACTGATGGCTTATGAAATGAGTAAGGAGTTGACCTACTCCGTGAAACAGGTGCAGACACCGCTGGGTGTGGCTCAGGTCAGTACACCCGACGACGAGCTGGTGGTGGCTACGGTGTTCCGTGCCGGGCTGCCTTTGCATCAGGGTTTTCTGAACGTGTTCGACCGTGCCGGCAATGCCTTCGTATCGGCGTACCGTTATTATAAGGATAAGGAGTGTCGTGAGCTTGATGTGCACATCGAATACATCGCTTCGCCCAACCTGACAGGGAAGACGCTGCTGCTGGTCGATCCCATGCTGGCCACTGGCGAGAGTATGGAGCTGGCCTGGAAGGCTTTTCTGTCGAAGGGGACTCCCAAGCGGTTGCTGATAGCCAGCGTGATAGCCAGCCGTCAGGGAGTGGAACACTTACAGCAGGTATTTCCGAGCGATGACGTTGCGTTGTGGTGCGCAGCCATTGATCCCGAACTGAACGAGCGTTCCTACATTGTGCCGGGGCTGGGCGATGCCGGTGACTTGGCTTACGGCGAGAAGCTGTAACAGAGAAGGGCAGTACGTGGGTACAGGTTATCTGTTCCTTCCTATAGATACGAATGACGCGGATTGCACGGATTTATCTTTTATATGATATCCGTTCAGTCCGCGTCATTTGGTTTTAAGAGATTGTTAGTCTCGTTTTGTAGGTTGCAAACTTTTCAGCACAATCCTAGGTTGGGTGGCTGTGGTTCGCATACCGGTGTGTTTTGTGGCTCATTTCGCCCAGAACAGTTTGGTGTAGTAGGTGTCTTCAGCCTGTACGTCCTTATAGTAGGGATTGTAATTCACTTCGGTGGTCGGGTAGCGCCAACGATTGGGAACGTTGGGGATGGTGCCGGCTACTTCGGGGAAAACGAGTCCCGACGGATAGCCCGTGCGGCGCAGGTCGCTCCAGGCTTCGCGGCTGACGAGGAAGGCAAAGTGTACCCACTTCTGGGTGATAATGGCATCCAGTTTATCGGTATAGTCGCTGCTCTTCCAACGGGCGTCGGCAAAGGTGGCTATGGCTTCGTCGGTCGGAGCCTCGTAGCGGCGGGTGTTTTCGCCGATACCGATGGAGTCGTAATAGTACCACAGGCGGATGGACTGGCTGACGGCTGTTTTAAACTCTTCTTCGGCACGGGTCATGTCCTGTGCTACTCCGTAGCCCATGGCGTATGCTTCTGCTTTGATGAAGTGGATTTCGGGCGATGCCATGATGAGCATGTCGAACTTGTCGTTCTGCCAGAAGAAACCGTTTTGGGTGATTTGCGAGAAACCCTTGTTGGTTGTTATCAGTTCGTCCTCGGCCTGTGAGTTGTAGTATTCGGTCAGCTCGTCGCTTACACTGACATCCGTACCCAGGTAGCGGTGTTCGTCAGTCTGTCCAGTATTGCGGTTTACTATTTTTACAGGGTTGTAGTAGAGCAGGATGCGCGGGTCGTCTGTACCCTCGACATAAGTACCAGTCAGTGGATCGCTGCTCTCCATGTTGTAATTGCCGTGGCTCAGCATTCGATCGATGACGGGACCCGATGCCAGACGGTTGGTCACCCAGTCGCCCAGTCCGCTACCGGCAGTGAAGTTCAGCTGTCCGGACTTCTGGTTAGTGATGAATACGTTATTCGCCTGTTCCTCGATGAGAGGGTATTCGGTCGGGTTCTCCAGTATCTCTTTGATGATGGCTCGTCCTTCTTCTGCCAATTCGCCTTGCGAGGCTACACGCATGGCCAGACGTAGGCGCAGGGAGTTGGCGTAACGCTCCCACTTATCCATGTCGCCCCAGTTGATGAAGTCCTGTGTACTGAAGTTACGCGGAACGGGGATGGTGCGGAAGCGTGGAGCCATCTCCTTCAGTTCGGACAGGATGGTACGGTAGATGTCTTCTGCTTTGTCGTAAGGAGCATACGACTGTTGCACGTCATTGGTCAGTGGCAAGGTACAAGCCTTGCTGAAAGGCATGTCGCCAAAGACGTCGACAGTAGCGGCAAAGAAATCGTATACTTGTAGCCGTGCTGCCAGCAGAAAGGCTTCGTCCTGCTCCTGCTGTCCGGTGCTTTCTTCGTTATAGAGTGATTCGAGTTTGCGTAGTTGGGTCAGAGCCGAGTAAAGGTTGTCCCACTGGCTGTCGATGAATGGAGTATAACCGGGTGTATACATGCTGCTGGAGTAAGTATAGCCGAAAGTCTGTGCATATTTCCCTACGAACTGCGAGTCGAAGCCGAAAAAACGGTTATACTCGTAGAGGTCGTAGTCTTTCACTCTTTGAAAAACACCTACCATCAGGTTGCTGATAGAGACGGTGGTCACTTTCGAAGGGTCTTCGTATTTACTGTCGAAATCATATTCCGAGCAGGCGCCGAGGGTGAGTAGTACACCCAAAGCCAATGATATGGATAGTTTTTTCATAATGCCTTTTTATATGTTTTTTGTTGCGGTTGTCCGCTTTTTACCTTGATTGTACGAGGTGGTTGTTATTGGTCAGAAGCTGGCTCTGACGGAGAATCCGAAGCTTCGGGTAGCTGCCGTCGAATTGCCGACAACAGCCTGATTTGCCCATGACGTTCCTACCGACGACTCGGCATCATAGTTCTTCAATGCTTTGTAGAAGTAGAAGAGGTTTCGTCCGAACACCGACAGGCTCAGGCTCGACATACCCAGTTTGGCAGTCACTTTCTGTGGGAACCGATAGCTCAGTGCCAGTTCGCGCAGCTTCACGTACGAATTGTCGAATACGGAGTGCATATAAGTGAGCTGTTCGCTGTTGGTACCCCAGTTGTAGGTCATGTTGTAATAGTAGGCAGCAGGGATGATACGTGTGTTCTGCTCGCCTGTCGAAGCTACTATACCCGGCAGGATGAGGCCGTCGTGGTAGATGTGCTCACCGTTGGGACCTGCCGCGGTGGTTGGGGCTACCTGTACGGGGATAGCTGTTGAGTTGTTGTCGCCCGGGTAATAGTAGGAAAGGCCTCCATGTTCGGTATCGCGGTATTTCAGCGACTCAGGTGTCAGACCCAGTCCGGTGGCGTATTGGTTCATTTCATTGATAACGTCACCTCCGATGCGGTAGTCAATGCTGATGTCGAGGGTGAAGTTCTTATACGAGAACGAGTTGAACAGACCACCTACACCGTCGGGATTGATGTTGCCCACTTTTTGCAGTTCGCTCTGGTTGAGGTAGAGGCCGTTATCTGACACAAGGTACTCGCCTTTTTCGTTCATTTGCGGCACTTGTGCATAGATGTCGCCCATGGCTTGTCCTTCTACGGCCTGTATTTTGATACCACTTCCGCCGGAGTTTACGATTTCAAGGTAGGGTACTCCGTCGGCCAGCCGTACGACTTTGTTTTTATACACCCCGTAGGTAGCGGTCAGATCCCAGCGGAAGTCGCGTGTCAGTATCGGTGTGGCATTGATGGCTACATCCCAACCCTGGTTGGCTACCTCGCCCACGTTCATCAGCATGTATTTGGCACCCGAACTGGATGGTTGAGGAGTAGACAGTATCTGGTCTTTTACACGGTTATTGTAGTAGGACACGTCGAATCCCAGACGGTTATTGAAGAACTTGCTTTCGAATCCGAACTCATACTCGTATTTTTTTTCGGGACGGATGTGCGAGTTGCCTAATGAGGAAGGAACGGTGTTCCACGTGAAGCCGTTGTCTGAGCCTTGCTCGTAAACAATGTTGGCGGCATAGGTTTCGGGAGCGTTACCCACAACGCCGTAAGAGAGGCGTAGCTTACCGTAGCTCCACCAGCGCGGCATACGGAAGGCATCGGTGAACAGGAAACTCATGTTGGCCGAAGGGTAGAAGAAACTTTGGTCCTTCAGTGTAGAAGAGCGCTCCTGACGTCCGGTCAGTTCCAAAAAGAGGTAATTGTCCCAGCCCAGGCTGAGGGTACCCATATAACCGGTTTTCAGCAATTCCATGCGTTGCAGGCTGCTGCTGGCTGTATAGCGGCTGGCATTCAGGTCGAACCAGTTTTCGGTGGAAAGTCCGCCGTTGGTTGCCACGCTGATGTTGTGCATATTTTCGTATCGTCCTGTCCATCCGGCAGTAGCTGCGATGTCGAAACGGCCGATGTTATAGTTGAAGTTCAGCATTACGTCGCCATATATGATGTCGTAGCGGCGGTTGATAGCTTGGAAGCTGCCGCTGGGGTCGTACAGTGAATTAGGTCGTTCGGTTTCTTTCTTCAACGTCTGCTTGGCATCGGTGATGTCGGTTGCCACTTGGGCACGCAGGCTGAGCCAGTTGGTTATTTGCCATGTGGGGCGTATCATTCCCATCAGTCGGTTTTCGGTTTCTTCACTTGTCTGGTGGTACATGTTCCACAGCATGTCGCGTACACCTGTCAGGTAGCTGGGATCGTAAGCCCAGGCTTCGTCGGGAGTCAGTGTAGCATCGCCACCTGCAAATGTATTTTTATAACCTAAGCTGGTGGCATAGGTGCTTTTCAGGTAGGGAATGTCGAGGAATGTCGAGAAAGCGTTGCTGAAACTTCCATACAGGCTGAGTGAGGTTTGCGGACGGTTCTTGACATTCTGGATGATGTAGTTGATGGAGTACTCCAATGTCAGAGGTTTGAAGAGTTTGTATGAACCGGTCAGTTTGAAGTTGTGTTTTTTGAAACTGCCTACCAATGCATTGGGTATTTCGTCGGTGTAGGTATACGAGAAGCGGTTGCTGGCAGTCTCCGTTCCGTGCGAGATAGCCAGTGTATAGTTCTGCGTCCATCCGGTACGGAACAGTTCGTTCCACGGATTATCTGTCTGTGCTACGTAAGGGCGCACCATTCCATCCCAATAGAGCACGTCGCTACCGTCGTATCGTGGACCGAACGACTGTGTGGTGCTGCGCAGACTTTTGTAGGTCTGTCCGTTGAAGGTTCGTTGATAGAATCCTCCGGTCTGCTTTTCGTAATCGCTGTAGTTGATGTTGTAGGTTCCTGGTCCGTACAGGTTTTGCACTTCGGGTAGGTAGGCGGGCAGGTTGGCCATGACTTGTGCAGTGAAGTCTACGCTTACTTTTCCCGTTTTAGCACGTTTGCTGGTGATGACTACGGCGCCGTTGGCTGCTTCCGAGCCGTATAGGGCTGTGGCTGAAGCGCCTTTCAGAATGCTGATGCTCTCAATGTCTTCGGGATTGATGTCGACCAGACCGTTCGAACGGATACGGCCGTCGTTACCGAATTCGGCGAAGTCTGTACTCTTTCCAGTTCCTCCGTTACGGATAGGTACACCATCGAGGATGATGATAGGTTGGTTGTTTCCGGTGATAGACGTCAGTCCGCGCACGTTGATGGAGACGGCTCCGGCCGATCCGCCTTGCGTCTGTGTGATGCGGATACCCGGTGCCTTGCCGTACATGGCCGAAGCGATGTTGGTTGCTCCAGCTTTTACTATCTCGTCGGCGTTGATGGTGCTGACTGCGTAACCCAGTTTCTTAGTATCTTTCTTGATACCAAGTGCGGTGACTACTACTTCGCTCAGTTGTTGGGAGTCTTCGCGCAGCAGGATGTTGAGTTTGGTTTTTCCTCCTTTTCGTAGTTTGATTTCCCGTGTGGCATAGCCCATGTAGGCTACCACAAGAGTGGCGTTTCCGGGTACGGTCAGGGTAAAGCGTCCGTCAACGTCGGCTATTACGCCGTTACTTGTATTGCCTTTTTCTACGATACTGGCTCCCGGCAGAGGCTCTCCACTCATATCCTTCACGATACCAGTTATAGTTTTGGGCTGCTGGTCGGTGACGAGATCTTCGGTTGTGTCGAGGAAGACAGAATCGGGTTGGTTCTTACTCTCATAGGCCCATGTGGAAAGGTTTCCTGTCAGCAGGAAGATAAGTCCGCATAAAATAGCCGGATACTTTTTCAGGCAAGTTTTTACTTGTCTCTTTCTAGTTAGACTTTTCATATTTTATTGCTTTATAAAATGCTCTCTCAGTTGGATGTGGGAAAACTTCATCTTGAATAAAATTGCAATTTATATGCCAGTCTTGCTATGATCTGTATGGAATTTCTGTAAGTCGCTGAATGATAGTGTGCTGCTGGCTTGCCGGATGGAAAATCTTTAATGAGGAAAGGTGTGGAAAAGTGTGGAGTGTAGAATTTTTCCACAGATAGATGTTCTGTTTTCTACAAAAAAAGTCTGCCTGGCTTTATTAAGCTGCAGGCAGACTTGAGATTACCTTACAAAGAAAAAGTGTTATTGTGATAATAATTCTGTGATACAATTATTACCTGGGTATTTCAGTGTTCTTCCATTTGGTTTGAGCTGCGTGTGGAGTTAGTCCTCCCGTGTGGCAACTTCTTCTCCCAAAATGTGGAGATCTTCTACGCCCGATACCTCTGTAGAGCATTCGCCCAACCAGCCGTTTTCCTGGTTCACACCGCAATATATCTTGATGAAGTCTACACCCGGCAGGTTGACCTTTTGTCCTTTGGAGTTGACAGCCCAGTCAATATCGATGCAGGCATCGTCTTTGGTGTTTTGTTCGTTGTCGGCATAGCCGTAACCGAATTTGTAGAGTACGAAGTAAGTACCTTTACCGCTTTCATCGATACCGTTCTGTGGCAGACATGTGCCGTTGAAAGTCAGCTTTTCGCCTTCGAACCACTGCGGGAAGTAAGGTTGGTTGTGGAAACTGTTTTTCACCTTATATCCAGAGTTTCCTTGATTATCTTCCCAGCGGATGTACTGTTCTTTTTCTTCGGCAGTGGTTGGTTCCTTTTCGGGGCGGTAGTAGGTTATCTGATAGTCCTTATAAGTGTTGACATCGTTTCCGGCATTAATGGCCATCTGATACCAGGCTTCGCCTTCAGGATTGTTATGGGCACTTCCGGCTATTTCGTACCACTCGTCATCATCGGGCACGCCGTTCTTGTTCTTGTCGTAGGCCACCATGATGATGCCCGGTTCGCAGCTACCGCCTACGGGAGCATCCGGATTGGGATTGGCGGCCGAATAGAAAGCGTTGCCAAGTACGCGGAAGTCGCGCAGGCCGGCTTTGTTTTCGATAGTGTGGTCGAAACCTACCGTTACATAACCACCGTATCCACCAAGCGAAATCATGCTACGGTTGCCGTTTCCGATGGCGTCGAGCACTTTCTGGTTCATGTTTTCCTGCGTGTCGCCTTCTTCGTATGAGGGCAGAACGTTGGTGTACTGTCCTACGGCAGGCATAAAGTCGATTACCTTTGTAATATAAGCTTTGGCTCCTTCGGGAGTTGTGATAGAGTCATCGAAACCTACGGTTACCTGGAAAGTATAGCTGAAACTGCTTGTTCCTTGGGTTGCAGTCAGTATCAGTTCGTATGCGCCTGCACTGGGGAAAATGTATTCCAGCTGTTTGCTGTTGGACAGTGTCTCGCCGTCCAAAGTCCAGGTGTAGGTAACACCTTCGTCGGACACGCTGTTCACTTCAATCTTGAACAATTGGTCGACAACTGCTTTGAATCCAGATTCCGGAACGTTGACGGTAATGTCTGCCTGCTGGAGCACATAGGGTTCCGAGTTGTCGTCGCTGCACGATATAAGGCTGCCTGATAAAAGGACAGTCGATAAAGCGATCCCCCACAGGGATTTGCTCAATACTTCTTTTTTCATAATACAATTGTTTTTAGGTGAATATATGAGTTTATTGTTTATTCAAATGGCTCGGTCGTAAAGGCGAAGTGGGCGGGTATGTCACCGGTCATCACTTTCCATTTCTTTTTTCCGTCGGGGCTAAAGCAGTACAGATAGCCCGGAGTAACGTAATTGGTGGCATCGGCCACAAAAATTTCCTTTGTTTCCGGATTTACGGCTACACCGTAGGGGATTTCTATTTCCTTGTCCGTGCCGTCGGTGATGAAGTTGTGCGAAACGATCTTCTGCCACAGCACGTCGTAGATGGCGTATCCGATACTGTTGCTTTCCGTCACGTAGCTCCACTCTACGCTGGTCATGTAGATGGAGTCGCCGCACAGGTGCATTTCGCTGGCTGCTATGCCCAAGTTGCCGATGACCTGGTCGGTATGGCTGTCGATGACAAACACGTCCGACCCCGTTCCGTAGTAGTCGCCGCGCGAGCTGACGTATATCCGTCCGAAGCGGTCCAGCTCCATACGGTGCAGATTGATGGCTACGTCGATGGACTTGATGACCTGAAACGACTGAAGGTCGACCACGGATACCGTACGGTCGTAGTTGGGATAACGGTAGCCGCCCGAATTGGCCACATACAGTTTTCCGTCGGTGATGACCATTTCTTCGGGTTGATAACCGACGATGACTTCGCGTGTAATACTCAGGCTGGCAGTATCTATTTCGACTACCTTTCCGGGACGGGCGTCAGGATCGATCTGAACGGGGCCGGCATAAGAACTGACATAGGCTTTTCCGTCGTTGAACACGATGTTGCGACAGTTCAGCACGTCGATGCTGGCAATGTGTTCGGCCGTATGTACGTCCATCACTTCCACGTAGTGCGAACAGTTGATAACGGCATACAACTTACTGCCGTAGACGGCTATGTCGTTGCCCACGTCGCCCAGTTCCTTGACAATGGAGGGGTTTCGTTGGGGATAGATGTTGCGGTTGTACTTCCCGGTAGTGTAGTCGAAGAAGTCGATGCTGGCTTTGTTGTTGCCCATGTTGCCTTCGTTCAGCAGAAAAAAGCCTTTGATGGGGCTTCCTGTATAAGGAGGAGTAATCCATTCTTCTTCCGTGTGCATCATGGGGATGTCGCCGCGGCAGGCTGACAGACTCAGTATCAGCCAGAGGCTACCCAGTATCAGCTGGATGTTTATCTGTTTATTATTTGCCATACATAGATGATTATTTAGTTTTCTTTTCCTTTAAAATGTATATTGCACGATGGCTTTGAAGTTGATGCCTGGCATGGGATAGCACGACACTACTTCGTATTGCTGGTTCAGCAGGTTGTTGACTTCCAGTGTCAGCTTCATGTCGCCCGTGCGCAGCGGCAGGTTGCGCGAGACGGAGAAGTCGCTGGTGTACCACGGTAATTGGTAATTGACCGGCAGGTTGGCTTGCGAAGAATAGCGTTCGCCGGTGTAGATGAAGCTGTAGCTGGCTTCCCACTGCTTCCAGTTCAGGTTGACGGCTGCCGAACCGCTGTGCCAGGGTATGTAGGGTATCTGTCCGCCGTAGTACAGTTTCGACGGATCGGTAAAGTCCTGTGCTTTCTGATATGTATAGTTCATGCGCGTGGTCAGTGTCAGGTCCTGTGCCGGTTGCCAGTTGGTCTGTAGGGCGACGTCTATTCCTCTGATTTCCACTTTTCCCAAGTTGACCATAGTCCAGCGGAAGAAGTTAGATGTAGGAGTCGCTACAATCTTGTTTTCTACTTCGTTGTAGTAAACATCGGCCTGGGCTTCGATGTGCCGTAGCCAGGTATGACGGAAGTCTTTTCCATACGTGATACCTATATTATATTGGTTGGTATATTCCGGCTTCAGGTTGATGTTGCCTATAAAGGTGTAATACAGGTCGTTCAGCGTCGGCATGCGGAAGATGCGCTTGTAGAAAGCACGCAGGTGCAGGTCGTGCTGCCTGAAAGGCTGCCACGAGGCAATGGCTGTGGGCGTCCATTCCATCTTATTGGCAGCAGCGGTTGTGTCCGAGGCCACGTTGTCGTGGACGAAGGTAGCCAGAATACTGGCCTGCATCTTCACCCGTCCCAGGTGCAAGGAAGTAGCGGCAGCAGCCAGCACTGTATGGCGGCGCGGGTAGACAAAGTCTTTCAGGTCGGCATTCAACAGGTTGAACTGATAGTCGGCCGACAGACTGACGTCCCACGACGGCAGCAGTGTATAACGCTGCGCCAGCGATACGTAGGCTTCCTGTTGACGGTAGTGGTTGTTGATGTACATCAGGGCCTCGTCCTGTCGCGGATCGGCCAGGTAGTGCAGGTAGTCGTAGGCATACTTGGCGTTCAGCATCAGGCTGTAGCGTTCGGAGAAGTCCTTGCGGAGCGAGCCTTGTACAAATACGTTGGTATCCCACTGACGATCTTCGTGCGAGAACTTGTTGCGCACCACGGCACCTGGATAGCCCCGTTCGGAGCGGTAGAAGTAGGCCTTGGCCTTCCACTGCCCTTGCGGTAGCTTGCCAAACCAACCGTTCTCCAGTCGTAGAGCATTGACGTCGCCATTGCGCCGGACAGCTGTGGTGTCGTAGCCTTCTTCCACGCGGTAGGTGAATTTATAGCGACCGGTGGTGTACATGTATTCGCCGCTAAGCGACATATTGACTTTTTCACTCACTTTCTGCTCCCAAAGCAAGGCCGGATTGACGGTACCGAAAGAGCCGGTCTTGAAAGTGGCTTTCACCCGATGGGTCTCGTTGTCATCGAACTTCGGTGTCCGCGATTGCAAATAGATGGAACCTGCCGATCCGAAGTCCTTGGCTGGTTGGAAGATGGCGCTTTTCTGCCCGTTGTACAAGGTGACACTCTCCATGTTGTCCAGCGAGAAGCGTCCCAGGTCCACTGTTCCGTTCTGTGCATTGCCCAGTTCGATGCCGTCGTAGAATACGCCGACATGATTGGTGCCCATGCTGCGTATGTTTACGGTCTTCAGGCCGCCTACACCGCCGTAGTCCTTGATCTGTATACCCGAAAAGTAGCGCAATGCATCGGCCACACTGTGCGAGGCGAGCCGTTGTAGCTGTTCGCCCTGAAGTTGCTGTACGGGTATGACTTCCTTTTGAATGGAACGTGCCGTGATGACGACCTCGTCCAAACGCTGCAAACTGTCTAACTTGCTTTGTGCGTATAGGGATATAGTGCTTCCTATTAAGGCACAGACAAGCATGACAGGTCGAAAAGTACATCTGACCATGTCTTTTAGTTTTCTGAATTGTTGTTTTTACTTGTTCGTATTGGCCTCCCTAACCCTGGAGGTCGACCAAACATGAATGATGGCAGGTCTTCTGACTGACTCCCTTACCGGAACCTTCCCAATGTATGTAACATCAGTGGCATAAAAGTCTTTTCCGATAAGTTGAAACTGGAGCTTCACAGCAGCGGGACTGTTCGGGACTTTCACCCGATTCCCTTTTAATCCGCTCGTCCGGTTGGACAAGACGGAACCAATTCGGGGGCAAAGATAGTGAAAGGTGAGAGCAATACAAAAAAGAAGCTCGCTTATTTTTGTATTGGCGAGCCGCATCCTTTCTTATCTAAAGATAGTGAAAGGTGAGTGGAGAGGCGAAGATGAAGGAAAAAGAAAAAAGTGTCGGGATTCATCACAGATTTACCATTTGCAACGGATAAATAAGAGAGATCGGGGTGATTGTGCAACCCCTTATCCGGAGAAACTAGTCTCATCTGTGCCGAATCCCGACACGTCTGTTATAGTTGTAACGAGGGCGAAGAAGCCAATAGGCTTACTTCACTTCCCATGTATCGTTAGTCAGCAGCAATTCTTCGAAGTTGTGATACTTCTTCTTGGCCGAAACCTCTTCGATCTGCTGGTGTACGGCTTCTTCGTAGGTAGGAGCTTCCACGTCGCGGATCACGCCGAGTGCGATAGGAAAGTCGGGACCTTCCATCAGCGCCAGCTTCAGCTGCAGGGTGTTGTCCATGCAGTGTGCGTCGTGCACCAGGATGTCTTTCTCCGTGATGCCGTTTTCGCCCAGCTTCACTACCTTCAGACCGAAGCCTTCCTGCATCAGTCCGTATTCGTTGTTTTCACCGAACAGCATAGGTTTGCCATGCTCCAGGTAGATGGCGTTCTTGGCGCGGTCTTCCTTCTTGGCTACAGCGTCGTGCGTACCGTTGTTGAAGATGACGCAGTTCTGCAGAATCTCGCAAACGGCAGCACCTTTATGGTTGTAAGCTGCTTTCAGAATCTCTACCGTACCGGCAGCATCGGTGGCCACGGCGCGGGCAAAGAAGCGTCCGCGTGCGCCGAAGCACAGTTCGGCCGGATGGAAAGGATCTTCTACAGTGCCGTAGGGCGACGACTTGCTGACGAAGCCACGGGGCGAGGTAGGCGAGTACTGTCCTTTGGTCAGACCATAGATGCGGTTGTTCAGCAGAATCATGTTCAGGTCGATGTTGCGGCGTACGGCGTGGATAAAGTGGTTTCCACCGATGGCCAGTCCGTCACCGTCGCCCGAGATCTGCCATACCGTCAGACGAGGATTGGCAACCTTGGCTCCTGTAGAGATGGCGGCCGCACGTCCGTGAATGGTCTGCATGGCGTATGTATTCATATAATAAGGTAAGCGGCTGGAGCAACCGATTCCGGAGATAACCGCAGTTTCCCACGGAGCTACGCCTATTTCTGCCATTGCTTTGTGCAGTGAAGCCAGGAAGAAGTGGTCACCGCAACCCGGACACCAGCGGGGTTGTCCTTTCTTAAAGTCTTTTGCTGTATATTGGTCCATGATATTTTCTCCTCTGTGATTATTGGTTTAAGATGTTAGTGAAGGCTTCTACCAGCTCGGCTACAACGAACGGCTGTCCTTTTACTTCGTTGTACTGGTACGGAGTGAAGTTGTCTATCTTCATGCGCAGGTAGGCGGCAAACTGTCCCAAGTTCTGTTCGGCCACTACAACTTTCTTGTAGCGTTTCAGCACGGCTTCCGTATTCTTGGGCAGCGGGTTCAGATAGCTGAAGTGGGCCAGTGCCACTTTCTTTCCGTTCTTTATCAGTTCTTCCATGGCCGAGTAAAGGTGGCCGTAAGTACCTCCGAAGCCCACGATCAGCAGGTCGGCATCTTCAGCGCAGCCTTGTACTTCCACGTCGGGTACGGGTATTTTGGCAACCTTTTCAGCACGCAGATGGCACATCAGGTTGTGGTTTTCGGGATCGGTCGAGATGGCTCCCGTGTTGCTGTCCTTCTCCAGTCCGCCCAGAATGTGCATGTAACCTTCCTGTCCGGGGATAGCCCAGTAGCGTACGCCCGTTTCGGGGTTGCGGCGGTAGGGAGTATAGTTGTCTTTCATCTCGGCGGGTGCGTAGGGCGGATTGATGGCGGGATATTCGGCCAGCTTGGGCAGCTTCCAGGCGCCGGAGCCGTTGGCTACATATCCGTCGGTCAGCAACACGACGGGCGTCATGTGTTCGAGGGCTATCTTGCTGGCCATGTAGGCAGCGTCGAAGCAGTTGGTCGGCGATGTAGCGGCAATAACCGGCATGGGACTTTCGCCGTTGCGTCCGAAGAGAGCCTGCAGCAGGTCGGTCTGTTCCGACTTGGTGGGCAGACCTGTAGACGGACCACCACGCTGTACGTCGAGCACTACGAGCGGCAGCTCGGTGATGACAGCCAGGTTCATGGCTTCCGACTTCAGGCAGACACCGGGACCCGAGGTAGAGGTAACGGCCAGTGCACCGGCAAACGAAGCTCCGATGGCAGTGGCGCATCCCGAAATCTCGTCCTCGCACTGTACGGTCATCACGCCCAGTGATTTGTGCTTGGACAGTTCGTGTAGCACGTCGGTTGCGGGAGTAATGGGGTAGGAGCCGAGGAACAGCTTCAGACCGGCCTTTTCGGCAGCGGCAATGAATCCGTAAGCTGTAGCCTTGTTTCCGGTGATGTCCATGTATCTGCCCGGAACGGCGGCTTTACTTTCAATCTTATATGTATGGGCTACGGAAGCATGGGTGTTGTGTCCGTAGTCGTATCCTGCATGAATGACTTTGATGTTGGCTTCGGCCACTTCGGGCTTTTTGGCGAATTTCTCGCGGATGAAGTCCTCGGCAATCTTCAAGTCGCGGTTGAAGAGCCAGCATACGAGGCCCACGGCGAACATGTTGCGGCATTTCAGTATCGACTTGTTGTCCATGCCGGTGTCGGCCAGGCAGTCTTTTACCATCTTCGAGATGGGGGCGGCGATGACATCTTGCTTGATGCCCATTTCTTCGATCGGGTTATCGGTCTTGAAGGCAGCTTTTTCCAGGTCGGACTTCTGGAAAGCATCGGTATCAATAATGATACAGGCAGTCGGTTTAGCAAACTTGTATTGGGTTTTCAGTGCGGCGGCGTTCATGGCTACCAGTACGTCGCATTTATCTCCAGGGGTATAGACTTTGTCCGCTCCGATATGCACCTGGAATCCGGATACGCCGGTCAGCGAACCTTGCGGGGCTCGGATGTCTGCCGGATAGTCGGGGAAAGTGCTGATGTCGTTTCCCACCGTAGCCGAAACTGTAGAAAAGATGTTGCCGGCGAGCTGCATACCGTCGCCGGAGTCTCCGGAGAAGCGGACTACCACTTGCTCCAGTTCTTTGACCATCATGTCGTTTGCCATAACTTACGATTTACTTAATCTGTTAGTACTAAAAAAAGTCCCTTTTTTGAATTTGCAGGAACGCAAATTTCGCAAAGTTAATCGGATTAACAAAACTTTTTTCGAAAAATCGGCGGAAAGCATTATCTTTGCGCCTACATTTTTCCGCTATATGCAGAATCTATGCAAAAGGTCTTGTAGTTCAACGGATAGAATAGAAGTTTCCTAAACTTTAGATCCGGGTTCGATTCCCGGCGAGACTACTTGGGCTATGATTTTTCCCCAGTTAGGAAAAAATTATTCCCCAGTTGGGAAAAAATTATTTCCTAACTGGGGAATTTTTGTAGTGCTGCTGGCCTATTCCTGCTGCTCTCCATCCGTTATCAACTTGTAGCCTATCCGGGGGATGGTGACCAGTTCTATCCGGCGGTCGTCGGCCAGATATTTCCTGATTCGGGCAATGTAGTTGTTCAGGCTTTGTTCGCTGCTCTCCGTTGTGTATTCACCCCACAGTTCCTGTGCTATCTCTTCGCGGGTGATCACCCGGTTGGGATTCTGTGCCAGCATCTTCAGCAGTTTGCTTTCGAGCAGGCTCAGCTTCCTTACTTTTTCGTCGCCTTTCAGCAGCAGGTTTTCGTCTGCTTTGAGGCGGAACATGCCTATTTCGGTTCCTTTCGGACGGTAGGGGTGGGCAAAACGCTGTATGTAGGCCAGCAGTTCGGTCATTTCGAAGGGTTTCTTCAGGTAGGTAAGGGCTCCTACCTCCAGGGCTTTTACTACGTTGTCGCTTTCCACGTGCGACGATACCACCAGCACAGGCACTTCCGGCGCTATCTGTTTCAGTTCGGGGATGGCGTCGATGCCGTTTTTCATGCCTATCTCCACGTCCAGCACTACGATGTCCGGCTGCATTTCCGCCGTTACGGTTCGGATGCCTGCCAGCGAAGTCTGGTAGTGTACTTCGTATCCCGCATCTTCTAATGCCAGAGTAACGATGCTGCCCAAAGCGAGGTCATCGTCTACAAACAATACTTTGATTTTGCTCATAGATGGGTAGGATAAGTTTTAATACTTCTTCATAGTTATCATACAGATAATGAACAAAGATAGGAAAATTATAAAATGATTATCTATTTGTTATAGGCTATTTTATAAAAGAGTATTTACTTTGCAGTATCAGAATCAATGAAAATAAGATTATAAATGTATGACAGAAAAACGATAGCATTCAGTCATTGATATATCGTAAATCAAAGATGATGAATGCTTGTGATAATTATTTTTTTCTTTATTATGTCATTGGAAATGGGTAATTCGTATCAGTTGTTTTTTGAATGGGCTGTAGTTTTGGTATGCTATTCTTTTATAATAGGCAAATTGGTTATCGCGCTTAAGCATCGTGAGTATGATGCTGTAAAGATACAATTGTTATTGTTGCTGATTGCAACTGTAATTGTAGTTGGTATTTATTTTATCTGATTTCGATGAAGTGAAAGCTGGGTGGAAGATGGTTTTCTTTAGATGCGGATATTGAGGATGAAAGTCGAGGTTATTTCACCGGTATGGTAAACGAAAACTCGCTGCCTTTTCCTTCGGCGCTCTTTACGGAAAGCTTTCCTTTGTGCGCGTCGATGATGTATTTCGACTGTGCCAGGCCGATGCCGTATCCTTTGCGGATTCGGTCCGCACCGCGGGGCACCTGATAGAACTGGCGGAACAGCTTTTTCTGATACTGCGGTGCGATGCCCCATCCGTCGTCCAGCACCGCTACTTGCAGCCTGCCGTCCGCTGTCTGCACCGTTACTTTTACGTTCACTCCGTCGTCCGAGTACTTCAGGGCATTCTCCACCAAGTTTCGGATGACGTTTTCTATATACATGCCGTCGGCCACGACCTTCATGTTCTCCGGTAGTCGGTTTTCTATCTCGATGGTGTGCGGCTTAGTGCGGTAGAGGGCATCCATGCTGTTTTTCACTATTTCTGCCAGATGTGGGATGTCCGTTTCCTCCTTTTTCAGTATCAGCCGCTTCCTGTCCTTGCGTACGGTGACCAGGAGCGATTCGATGTTGCACACCAAGTGTCTCACTTCCGCCCGGCTGATTTCCACCGCTTTCTTTTTCGCCGCATTGGCTTCGGTAGATTCCAGCCAACTCAAGGTGGTTACTACGCTGTTCAGCGGAGCTTTCAGGTCGTGTATGGTGCCGTTAATGGTGTCTTCACGCTGTTGCAGCAATGTGTCTTTGCGGCGGATGACGAGGAGGTGATAAGCTACACAACCTACTACGAACACCATTAATATCAACGACAGAATAAGTGGCCAGATTTGCTGCCCGATAAAAGGCAGTAAAGGGATGTTCGCTTTTAGCTGTAGGTATTGTAAGCCTTTGTTTCCGATGGGCAGGAGTTCGGAGGTATAGTTTGGATGCTTGCACCGCCCGATGGAGTCTATTCTTTCTTTATCTTTATTATATAAGGAAAAAGAATAGTTGAACTGTTTCTGATTGGCTTCTGCAAAAATACTATCCAAAACCGGAAGTTGTACAGGATACCCTTTTTCAAATAGTTCGTCTTGTTGCATTTGGGAAATAAGTTCCATTGCTGTATTCGCGACCCCCCTCTTTCTGGCATCATCTACATTATATATCGGCTGTTTCCGAGGTAAAGGGTGTAGGCGGGTCAAACTATCTATCTCCTGTGGAGTCATTTCTTCCATGGACTTTACCAAAAGGTACTGCCCTTTCATAGGAACTCTTCCTTTAGATTTCACATCTCGTATATGCCACTCCTTATCAATGGCAATTTGCAGCCGCTCCTCTATTCGTATTATATTTTCATCCATATAACGATTGTATAAGCTTATTACATAAAACGCTTGCAACAAGCATATTGCGAATAGAGCGGCAAGGGTGATATAATAATACTTCTTCATAATTATAATCAAGCTAGTGCGCAAAGATAATCAAATTGCCTTGAATTTATTATAAAATGATTATCCAATTATTATCAACTACCTCAGTAGAAAACATTTACTTTGCAACGTCAGAATCAATGAAAAATAGAATTCTTTATGATGTCGTTGGAAATAGATAATTCATATCGGTTGTTTTTTGAATGGACTGTAATTCTGGTATGCTATTTTTTAATGATAGCCAAACTGATTATTGCGCTTAAGCGTCGTAAATATGGTGCTGCAAAGGTACAATTACTATTGTTGCTGATTGCAACTGTAATTGTAGCAGGTATTTTTTATTCATATCCCTAATCCTATCTGCAATGAACAAGTTATTTTTTACATCCCTGTTTTTGCTGTTTTCGTCTTTATCATTCTTCGGACAGAAAAGAGACTATCTGGCTGAAATGTATGCAAACCATCATGGAATAGCTCAAAAAGCAGGTACAAACAATCTGCTGAAAGAATTTATAAAACCTTACGGAAAAAAAGGAGAGGTCTTTGCTATCCTTTTTGCGCCTCAAGCCTGTCCGCGATGCGAAGTGGACATACCTTATGTGTTGGAAAATCTTCCGAAAATAAAACCTCAGGCCGAACTTGTGATTATAGCAGCCTACCACGACTCCATTTTGGCCAAACAATACATCGAAAAGAAGTTTAAAGCTCCTAATGTCATTATAGACACTGAAGGTATGCATGAAAAAATATTCCACTACCGCACCGGTCGGCTTGCTGTGACTTATATGTTGCAGATTGATGCCGAACAGGGCCGATTGATGTGTGGAGGCGATACACCCAACATGAGTGAGGGCTTTTTGTCTCAGTTTTGCAACAATACATCGTATTGTCCTTATGCCGAGATTGCCTCCGGAGGAGTTGAAGAAGTTGAATCTGAACCGGCACAGCGACTGGCTAACGGTACTTATGCTTCCGTGTTGATAGAAACGGACAATAGTTTCAATGTATCCAGCATTACGGAATTGCCTGATTGGTATGGAAACTCGTTCATCTATTCCGATGAACTGTCTTCTTCGGTACTACTGTTCAGTGTCGATAAGGATACGGCTCGCCTGAGTAGGAAGATCATTCCGACTGAAGTTCAGAAAACAGCATTTGTGAACATACCCCGGAAACAGTATGAAGAAATGGAGAGGCAGGGGCAGGTGTTTATCATGGCCAATTGTTGTGCTCTTAACCCTTCGGGCAAACAAGCCATAGCCTCTTTCTCTTTGCCCGACCTGTCTATGGAGAACGACACGACTATCGCTTATTACAACAAGGCTGTGTTGCTCTATGCAGATGCCGGTTCCGACACCTGTCAAATGTCTGCTTTCGACTTCGAACATGAAGCGTCTCCACTATACATGTACACACATGCCAGCCGTATTATGCCTGTAAGTAAAACGCTCGTTATGTTTGGATGCAGGAAAGGATTTCCAACCTGTAGCACCGGCGAAGAGTGTAAAAACGATAAAGAACAAGATATCTTCATGCGGGAGTTTTATGACAATTCACCATTCCTGGCCATTTTCGACAGGACAAGCGGCAAACGAACCAAACGCTTTGGACGATTACCGGACGTTTTCCGTAAAAGTATGACCGGTTACTATTTTACGCTACCCATCGCCGCTACCTATCAAGACTTGTTGGCATACAGTGACGGTTGTTCAGGGAAATTGTGGCTGACCGATAAGTTTGGGGAAGGTCGTCAGCAGGAATTTGATTTGTTTCATGTGGATATTCCCGATTCGGTTTTAGCAATAGCAGCTCCCTTGCGATATACAGACAGTTATTTCGAACCCTTTATAGCTATATTCCATCAGTATATAGAGATGATAAAGCTCGACAAGCAAGGAATACATTGCCTGATACGAAATGGGAAGTCGGCGGTCAAAAAAGAGAATGATCAGTACGAGTATCGTTTATTGGACTACAATGGTAAGATGGAAAAAAGTTTCAATATAAAGCTGGAGGAAGGAGATGAAATGCTTGCTATCAGTTTAGGCAAAGACAAGGAAGGAAATGTTTTTCCGTATTATGTATGTAAAAACAATGCCCGTTTTTATCTGAAATTGCCGGAACGGAAATGAAAAATTGGCTGAAATCCTGGATGTCAAACGGATAAAGGTACGTTGTTTTGACGATATGGGACTGTAGGGATTTTACGATTGAATCATTAACCTCTATGAATATCTGGTCGGACGGAGAAAGGCAGAAATGTCTGTTGTGAAACACTTGCACGGCTCGCGAGCCACACTTGTGTCCCAGAAATGCACTGCCAGCGACGAGTTTTTTCCACGGCGCCGTGCAAGCATTCCACAGGAGCCATGCAAGTGTTGCTCCCTGCGAGCGCGTCCCCCTCTATCCTCCGCCTTCTCTCCATAAAAAACGCTGTGAAACTCTGTGTCTTCTGTGGTGCCCATCTTTCACCTTTCAACGTAACAGTCTGTCCATCATTGGTTTGCGTTGAAACGTGAAGTTGAAAACGATTTGTTGAACGCGTTTGGCCGAAACGGTTTGGCTAGCCGGATATTTGTCGTATCTTTGCCTGCATACAAACACATAAAAACACAAAATAGACAATGAAAACAGCAAAAAATCTGATCAGCCGCGTCCGGAACCTGCTGACGGGCGTACACCGTTCCGCCCCCTCCCGCCGTCGAACACAATCGTACGAACACGTATTGGAATACCTGCAACACTTCTGCTCCACGCTGCCCGCCGGAACAGAACTTGTCTTTCTGCTGAACGGCCGGAATGGGGAAGTGCGCTGGAGAGAACGCACGGCAAGGCTTGAACCTACACCGAACAAACCTGAGCTGCCGAAGCAGCCTGTCGCCGTCG
>NZ_FR883049.1:0-2250 GCF_000435115.1 Bacteroides sp. CAG:633
ACCGAGGGTACCTAAGTATACGACTGAGGGTGCCTCAGTATACGACTGTGATAGCTAAAATGCAACTATCACGTAGTCAGCGCTTTATGATTTGCCTGTCTGCCTTCCTTACCCCCTTGCATCCACACTCTCCAGTTGCCCGTCTTTTGTCGGGATAATTCGCAGCCGGAGGTTGGCGATTGCCGGTGTGGCAGGCGATGTTCGTGCTACTCTCTTTCCAGCGGATTGTAGGGCAGGTTTTTGGGGTTGCTGGTAGGGTTGCCCTGTGAGTCCTTGATGGTAATCTTCACGTTGGGCATGCTGCCGGTGATGAATCCGACGGGGTCGGCATAGTAGCGTTCGTGTACCTTGTTGTAGGCCTTACGGTTCATCGGCTCGTAGTCTTTTCCGGCGTACAGGATGGGGCGATAGGCGCGGCACTGTTCGATGCCGGTGCACTCGAAGCGGTAGTGACCCTCGTCGTCCTCGGCCAGCAGTATCAGGCCCGGCAGTCCGCACAGTTTCCAGGGGCCTTCGCTCGAAGCGATGTCGGTGGTGTACCAGGCCGTCCAGTTGCGCCCCTTGAAGCGGCAGGTGGCCTTGCGACACCCGAAGGACAACACCCGCATCGTGTCGGCCGACAGTTCCCACTGCGGACGCTCGTCATCCTCTTCGCAACGCAGGCGGCTGATGCCTCCCGCCACTTCGTCGAGGGTCGTCACCTTTCCGTCGGGGAATCGCTTGAAGGTCTGTTCGCTCAGCCGGCTTTTTCCATACCGGGCCAGGTGCTCGTTGATTACTTCTTGCGACGCATGGTTGGCCAGGTCGGCAGCCAGCACCGAGTCGCATACGTATTTGGTGTAGCTGTAGAACTTCGAGAGTTTCCGGCCAACTTCCAGCAGGGCTGTTTCGTTGGGAGCTTCGGTCTCGGTGGTATCGCTTCGGTCTTGCATGTCGTATTGCACCACGTAGACAGCCTGGTCGATGGTGTCCTGCCGCAGGCTTTCGCCGGTCGAGATGCGGATGTTGAACTGGGCGGCCACTGGCTGTGCGATGAGGACCGAAAGGAGGGTCAGAAGGAAGAAGGTTGTTTTCATACTGTTTCTTGTTTTAAAAGTTCGTATCATGTTTTCTTTGAGCGGGCATGTGGCGGAAACGGTTCCTTTTTCCGCCTTGCCCGACACAAAACTAGGAAGAAAAGCTGCCGGCACGGAGGAAAGTTATTACTGAAATATTATTCGCCCGAGAATACTTGCCTCGCGCGTACCGTTAATTGGAGCGGATGCGTTACTTTTGCTTCCGGAACCCTAAACGAACCGAACAAGACGAAGAATGGAACAACGGATCAAGATTATATGGATGCTTTCGCTGGCGGCCATGCTGCTGATTATTGCGGGGCAGGGCTACTGGCTGTGGAACCAGTACCGGTATAAAAACGAAGAGTGTGCCGACGATATGTACCGTCGCGTCATGGATGCGGTGGCCGTAAACGACTCCATACGCCGGACGATGCCCCGAAAGACGTTCGGAGCTTCGAGTGTGTCGCTCAACACCAGCATATCGCTGAGTTACCGGGACCAGAAAGACAGCCTGAACCCCGCCGGCAGGCAGGAGTACAGGCAGGTGGTCAAAGTGGGTACAGTGGATACTGATGAACTGCTGAAAGCCAGCATCTCGGACCTGATGCCCGACACGGTGCGACTGTCCCGCACGGGCAAAGACAGCATCGGCGTACGTACCGACAGGCTGAACATGCAGTTTGTCGACTCGTTGGTGCTGAGCAACGAAGACGGCTACTCCGGCGGAGTCGACATCGTCCGCGTGCTGGACCAGTACAAACTGCAGGTTGATGTGCCCTTCACGCTGCAACGCTTCGACTCCATCCTGCAGGTACGGCTCGACGGAATGCCCTTTACCACGCAGCTGACCCATGTGCGCGACACGCTGTACCGCTGCAAAGAGAAGGTGACCCACCTCGGCACGTCGTTGTTCCCCGTGCTGCAGGTGGACTATCCCTACAATCCGATGAAATTCGAACAGGTGCGTGTGCAGGTACAGATACTGCCTCACGCGCTGTTGCTCCGGATGGGGTGGCAACTGTTGGGCAGCCTGCTGCTGATACTGTTGCTGGCCTGCTGTCTGCTCTTCCAGATTAAGACCATCCTGCGTCAGCGGCGCATCGACGAGATGAGGAAGAACTTCGTCAACACCATGATTCACGAACTGAAACGCCCCGTGCAGACGCTGAAGACGTGCGTGGCCTTTCTGAGT